>JAOZNO010000065.1 GCA_029933755.1 Bacteroidales bacterium
TCGATACCCATAATTAGGATATCATCAATTTGAATTTCATTTCCTTTCCACATCTCAAAAGTTTGTAGAATTAACTCCTTTTGCATTTTCATATCAAAATCCTGAATTTCTGTTAGTAACCTCTTGAAGTTTTTCGATAAGAATTTCTTGTTATATTCACCACCAAACTGATCAATAAACCCATCTGAGAACAAATAAAAAGTATCACCTTTTTGTAAATCAATTTCATATCCTGCAAAAGAATTATCTGCTTTAATATGTATACCAATAGGCATCCGATCACCCTTAAGCACTTCAATTACACCATTCCTTGCAATGTATAAGGGATTGTATGCACCTGCAAATTGTAATTTCAAATTATTAACATCTAACACACAAAGAGCCATATCCATACCATCTTTCCGCTCATCTTCTGCACCGGTTTGGTGTAAAGACTCTATTATTTTTTCGCGAAGTTCATCTAAAATTGTATTGGCCTGCAAATTTTGCATGCTATTAGTTATTTCACGTAGGGCAGACATCCCCAGCATACTTAAAAATGCACCTGGCACACCATGCCCTGTACAATCAGCAACGGTAATAATAAGACTTTCATCTTTCCTGATTAACCAATAATAATCACCACTTACAATATCTCTGGGTTTATTAATAACAAAATAACTAGAAACTGCTTTGTCCAAAATATTAATTGGAGGCATAACAGCACGTTGTATATTCCTTGCATAATTAATACTATCCGTAATCTCATTTCTTCTATGCTCTATCTCTTCTTTTTGTTGTGATATTTCCAGGGTTCGCTCTTTAACTTTTTCCTCAAGCAACACTTTTTCCTTTAAAAGCTTTCGTTCTCTCTTTTTAACAATTAATACAACAACTAAGCTTATTAAAAGTACAACAGCTACTATTCCTGAAATAATAAACCAGATAGTCATCCAAAAAGGAGCTTTGATTTTAAAAAAAACTTTCTGAATTGGACTTATATTTCCAAAAACATTCTTAGCACGAATATTTACGATAAATTTACCCGGTTTTGTAATTATTAAATCAAAATCAGGTCTGGGTCGCCAATCAGACCAATCACTCATTACCCCTTCTACAAAATACTGATATTCTATTGCATCCTGCTTAACATAAAACGGTGCAGCAATAGTAAAAGTGAAGGATTTTTGTTCATATTCAAATTCAATTTTATTTAAAGAAAACCTTTGACCAGTTTCATCTTTTATTTCCCTAAAAAATACCTGAAAATCATTTGAAAATAAATTATTACTAACTGTAGGGTGTATTTTATATATACCTTCTGCACCATCAATAACCCACAGGTTATTTTCATCATCAATTTTAATATTCTTAATATTATCAAATATATTTAAAATTGTCACTTGCTCTTCATTAATCAGCAAATAATCACTCACATACACCCACTTATCTTTTGTTTTAAACCAACTAATATCTGGTTGAGTATAGATAAAGTTTGATAATGAAAGCGTATCAGGAATAAGCTGATGACTTGGCTCAATTTTATCAGTTTTTTTATTGTAACTAAAAATCTGCTTTGCTGCTAAAAAAAATAATTTATTTTGAAATTTTCTAATTGATATATTTTCAGAAACCTCGGCCGGCAAATCATAAACCTTAATTATTTCACCCTTGAAAGACTCGTCAACAGACATTTTATATATTATATCGCTACTTGCCAACCACAAGTGTGCACTATCTTCTTCAATAACAGTCAATACATTATCTTCCAATCCTTTTGGATTTATTTTTTCAATTAAGCTCCATTTATCATCACGAAAAATCAGCACTTTAATGCCCTCTCCCGTAGCCAAATAAAATACATTCTCAATAGAGGATGAAGTAATCTGATTTACATAAACATTTTTCAATAATGTTTTTGTTTTGTTTTTGTGAATTACATAAAGCCCATTAACAGAAGCAACTAATAGATAATCATTATGTACAACTAATTGTTTACACTTAAAATCAATACCGTCTACCTTTTTAAATGCATAACCCAGGTTTTCAAAGTCATATTTTTTTTGTTTAACATAACTAAGTTTATATTTCTTTTTGCTGACAGCAGACTTTTCTTTTGGCATCTCTTTATCCTTAAGCTCTTTTGGCTTAACATCTTCTGGCGGTTTCACTTCAAGACCCTGTGCTTTCAGTTTTTTTAACAATCGCTTTTTTTTCCGTTCCTGTCTTCGTTCAAAAACACTCTTTTTCTTTTCAGGTTCTTTTTCAATTATTTCTACAGGCTTTACTATCTGGATACTTTTAATTTCTGGTTTACGGTTTTTTACATACACCCTTACCCTTTTCTTAACATAAATCTCTGATTCCTTTACACCTGCAATAGTATCAAGATAATACAAACCCTGTGCAGTTGCAACATAAAGAGTGCTGTCAAAAGGTGTCATATCAATTAACCGACCTTCAATCCCCTGATATGCAGTATAATCATATACAGGTAAGTTATAATTAATCCTACTTATTCCGTACTCATGCGATAACCACAACGCTCCACTTTCATCTTTACCTACAGCAAAAATTTCATCATCAGGTAAACCTGTTTGATAATTAATTGTGTATTTTGCAGTTCCTAATTCTTTATTTACAATAATAGCTCCTCCTGAAATAGTTGACAAAACAATAAGGCTATCTGTTAATTCATCCCCATCTACCAACTGATTTGCAGACAAATATTCATTAAATTCAGAGTCATAATCCTCCAAATTTTCTCCATTAAATAAATACAGTTTATTACTATCTGTTCCAATTAGAGTTAGATTCTCTGAAAATGGCAGATTAAACAGTATTTTTTCAGTATTTAATAAATCACTTTGTGCTAAAGGGATTAATTCATTCTCAATTTGAGTTTTATAAATTCCCTTTCCATTAACATTTAAGTAAATTTGATTTTCATACCTGATTATTCCATCATAATGCTCATTCTCCACAGGATTCCAGGATGCTTTATAGTCAAGTGTTGATTTTTCTAACTGAACTAAAATATTCTTACCATAAAAATATACTGCATCATCAGTAAGCTCAATATCAGTTATATCTCCAATTTGCAAGTCTTTTTGGGATAATGAAATATATTCGTAAAATCCTTTCTCATTTTTTTCCAGATATCCATAATCATTATCGCAGCCTACCAGTATCCTATCAGCGTCTTCGTAACGCTTCATAACTAAAGGTTCCACTTTCATTTTCACCAAGTTCCACTCTCTTCCATCAAAAACGACAATTCCTTTGTTACCACCAAAAAGCATAGTGCCGTTTTTATCCTGCAAAATAGCCCAAATCTGTCCATTTGCATTCACATCAAGATTATAGTTTGTAATAAAGGGGTTTCCAACATTTAGGAAATTGGCAAACATTTGATTTTCAGACTTGCTCTTTATTATTTTCACTGCTGATATACGTACAGGTTTAAGTTTCACCTGTTTTTTGTATCCAAAAGGTAAATATAATACTGAAATTATCAGAAAAGTAAAAAGTAAATAATTCTTCATTAACTCACAATCATAATTCAAAAAAGCAAATATACTATACAATTTCTAATTTAAACATAACACATACCATATAAATATTCGCAAATTTAAAACTATACTTTAAAATGTGTAAATATTTATTTGCATAACATAGTGTATGCAAATTTTTTACCAAAAGATAGTTTATTTCAAATTATATTCTGCAGATAAATTATTGAAATTGGGTGAAACGACCTTTCCTATAAGTAAAATGCCCTTATTTACATTATCTTTTACAAGATAAATAAAAGGATGATTTGCATTAAACCTAATTAAATCGGAGTTTAAACGTGGTGTTTCTGTTGGATCAATGAAAAGTTCTGTAAGATTATCACTTTTGTTTTCAGTAACCTCAATTAAGGTATTTTGAATAATTTTTGATATTTCTGTTTTATCTTTAGAGATTCTGTTAAAATTTGCATCATCACTAAATGGGATTTCGCAACCCAATTCTCTGATAACGGGCACAACATCCTGGCGGAATTCACTTTTAAATTTAGGAAAGCTCACCCTTACCTGTTTAGTATAGAGTTCAGAAGTCCAAAAATCAAGATTAACCGGATTCATTGCATTTTCAATACTGTCTATTCCATTTATTTTTTTTGGTAATATAACAATCATAGAAATATCTCCTCCTGAATATGGAAATTCAATAACTTGAAACACATCATTTTCATTATATTTCAAATATGCTATTTGATTCATAAAGTCAATTTTCCTAACAGAACTATCCGGAAGAAAAAAATCATCTTTACTTGTAAATTCTGCATTAAAAGGATTCTCCCAATCACCATTCAAATAAACAAAGTTGGTATAAATTAGCTGGTTCGACTCATTAATAATTTCCGGCCTTACCAGGCTACGAATATTATAATTACTCATCTTTTTTGCCCAACGATTTATCTGTTTTGAATTTTTCTTATCTGAATTTTTAAAAGATAAAGACTGAACATGAGCTAAGAAATTAACCTTTAAAAGGTTTTTATATTTCTTTTCAATATTTATCTCCTGATTAGTCCACAGTGCATTACTTATTAATAAATTGAGCTCTTTACTTTTATATGTTTGAAACCGCTTAATTAACTGTTTAAAACTATATAAAACACCAAATGGTGTAATGAAATGCATACTCTTTGCAATTTGTTCCTGGGTAGCACCTTCACTACCAATATAAGCCATAGCCATACAATTGGAAATGCCAAAAGGTGAGAGTACAATATTTTCACCCGGTGTATTAAAAACCTTATAATAATCAACAGCAAATTGATTATTACGCTCTACGATAGCATCCACATATTCATTCTGGGCAAAAGAATACAAAGGAAAAAGGCTAAATAAGAGTATATATATAATTTTTTTCATCTATTTGTTTCAAAGGTATTAATTGTTCTTTTAGCTTAAAAAGCAATCTATTTTGCAACAAAGTTAATACCCAATAGGGATGTTATAACAAATTTACATTATTTTTTGATAGAATGGCACATATGTTATATAAAACATTAAAAATTAAATTAAATATGTAACTTTACTATTATTTAGTAATAATCAGGTGAGGATTATATTATTTACAGGGAAAGGCGGTGTTGGAAAAACAACAATTGCAGCTGCAACGGCTACAAGAATAGCAGCACGTGGCCTAAAAACATTAATTATCTCAACTGATCCTGCTCATTCACTGGCTGATGCTATTGATCAAAAAATTGGTCCGGAGCCCACATTTATTTCAAAAAACCTTTATGGACAAGAGCTGGATGTATATTATTCAATGCAAAAGTATTGGAAAAATTTGCGCCAGTTAATACAAACCGTTTTTCGATGGCAAGGTGTTGACCGTGTTCTTGCCGAAGAAATGTCGGCCATTCCCGGCATGGAAGAAGGCTCTGCTTTTATGTGGATTGAGAAATACTACTCAGAAAATAAATTTGATGTAATTATTATTGATAGTGCGCCAACTGGTGAAACACTTACACTTTTAACGCTACCACAAGTTACCAGGTGGTGGGTTACCAAAGCTTTTCCTTTACAAAAATTTGCAATAAAAGTAGTGGGCAAAGGTATAAGAAAAACAACAGGCATCCCTTTAGATAAAGGCTATGAAGAATTACAGCTTCTATTTGATAAATTAGAAAGTATTCATAAAGTGTTCAGCAATCCTGAAATTTGCTCTATCAGAATTGTTACAAATCCTGAAAAAATGGTGATTAATGAATCAAAAAGGGCTTATACTTATTTACAACTCTATGGGTATGCTGTTGATTCAGTTATTATCAACCGTATTATGCCTAAAAGTGAAGAAAAGGGATTCTTTAATAGCTATATTAATTCACAATCAAAATATATAAAAGAAATTGAGGAAAGCTTTTCGCCTGTTCCTATTTTTAAAGCGGAACATATTGGAGAAGAAGTTTTTGGTTTGGATTTACTTAAAAAAATTGCAGACAAAATATATGGAGATGAAGATCCTTCACAAATATTTTTCAATGAGAAGACAATGATTATTAAAGAATCAGATAAGGGCTACCAAATCAAACTGAAACTATCTTTTATGGATGACAGCAGCTATAAAATCAATAAATTTGGTGATGAACTTGTTATAGAAATTGCAAACAGAAGGCATAATGTTTTACTACCTAAATTCACAAACTTCCACAAATTACTATCTTACGATTATAAAGCACCCTGGCTATTAATAGAATTAGAAAAAAACAAATAGTTTTATTAATCCTCATCCCAATCTACCAATTCCTTAATACGTTCAATCTGGGCTTGTTTATTCACCTCTCTTAAACTATTTGCAGTATTTGTGAAAAAGTGATGTACTGATAAAAACTTTACTTGTATTTTATTCCAGGCATTAAGTGAAGGCATTTTTTTCTGTGCTTTTAGCTCTTCATACAAAGTATTTGAAACCGGAATAAAATCACTCCGTCCTAAATAATCCAAATCAGAGTCGCAAATAATTTTTTGAAGTAATGTTTTCGGCTGAGGAGGTAATTGAGTTGCCATAATAATATTACAAATCTCATCAATCTGTGTTTCAGAGTATTTAAATCTAGGCAACCACTCACGGGCAATTTGGGTTCCAAAATACTCATGGTTATCGTAACCAATAGTATGTCCGGCATCGTGAAAAAGAGCAGCCGTCATTAAAAGCAATATCTGTTCGTCATCAACACCTTCACCATATCCAATAAGTTCAGCCTGATTTACCACATCAATGGTATGCTTATAATTATGATAAAAAAGGTATTCTGGCAATTCTCGTTCAAGCTTATCAAGAATCATTTCCTGCAAATCAGTAAATTGCCTTATCAGGTATTTTACTCTAAAGATATCATTAGGTTTATTTCCAATCTTCCGGTTTTCCGAGTATTTCTTTTTTATGCGCTTCAGGAGATACATCTCCATATCTCCCTGGTACTTAACAGGTATTTTCCCGTAGTATTCACAGTCAAAATATGGTTTTACCATTTCATATGTCATAATTGACATATTTATCATTCCCACATCACTGGCTGCTGCCATACGTGTAGCAATATTAACAGTATCACCTTTAAGGTCATAAGAAATCTTTTTCCGTCCTTGCATAGTTGCCGTAACTGCTCCTGTATGTATCCCTAATCGCAAATCCCAAAATTGCCGTCCTTTCTCTTCATACTCTGCCTTTAGATTGCCCAAATAATCTTCCATTTCAAGGGCAGCAAGCACGACATCAATTGGGTTTGTAATATTTTTTACAGGAACACCACCAGCGCACATGTAGGCATCGCCAATGGTTTTTATTTTCTGAATTTTATATTTCTCAACGATCTTATTAAAATGGAAAATAATCTGATCTAACTCATCAATAACCTGTTCTGATTTCATTGATTCAGATATCTTCTTAAACCCCTGAATATCAAGATAAAGAACCGTTGCCATTTTAAAGCGTAAGGTTTTTGATTTTGGAGCACTTTTTAAACCTTTAGGAAGAGCATCTTCAGGTATTTTTGCAATCAAATGCTTATAGTTACGGTTATCATCTTCCAGTTTTTCGTTTTTATTTTTTAATTCTTTTAACTGCGAGTTCAGTCCTTTATTTTCATTAATTAATTTTTGAATACGAAAAACCAGTTCTTTGTTATCTTCCATAACTATGAAGTTCTGTAATCTTGACTAAATTTGTTAATATTATATAAAGTAATAGATTTTTTTACTTAATATCAAACTTTTTCAAGCTTATTATGAGAATGATATGTTTTCTTTCTTCAACACCTGATTAATTATTCAGGCTAAGCAACAAAAGTATTTATTCTTCTTTTTGATTTTGCATGCGAACTAAAAAATCTATTTTTTCATTTAATCTATCAACTTTCCTTTCTAACTCATCGGTATTATCCATAACCATAGAATCTACAAAAATAGAGTTTACCAAAGATAAACCAATAATACCACCAACAATAAGTATTATTACAAAATATCCTTTTATCAGAAAAGATGAAAAATTATCGACACCTTCTGATAACTCATCAGGAATTTCATACCAACCCTCAATTGTAAATATTTTAAAAATTGAATACAACGATTTTAAAGGGTTACCAAAATAATGGGGGGAAATATCTTTAAAAAGATAACTGGATAAAACCGCAATTATAAAATTGAAAACGAATAATCCAAAAAGTACAAATACCGAAGCTTTCATTGCTCGCTGAACCCCTTTCACCAACTCCTCAATACCCGGGATAAATTTAAAAAACCTGAAAAACCTAAACACTCTGGATATTCTAAAGATTAATAGAAAGCTAAGCCCATGAAGGTCACTTTGTATGATTAACAAAAAAACAGACGGTAATGAAAGAATTACAAGAATAAAATCGAGTTTGTTCCAATTAGACTGAATATAAGGACTCCAACCTAAATACCATATTTTAATGCTTGCTTCAATAAGAAATAAAATAGTTACAAAGCTATCAACTAAGGTAATCCAGTAAAGTAAATCATCACCAAATTCAGAAAAGCCTTCACTAAAGATTGTTATGGAGTTTATAACAATAATGGTAAGAATAAACCTATCATTTAAGAATAATCGTGTAATAAAATTAAGTTTATTGATATTGTTTTCCATAAAGGGATTTAATATATTTTCTTAACATTGCTAAATTTAAGGGATTATAACTGATTAGCCTATACGTTATTCCGCAACAAACCCTAAGGATACACGTCATTATTTATAAAAGTGTATTTCGGTTCTATCTAAATAATTGCACCGAACCATTTTTTATAATTTTCACTCCAAAATAATCAACCGCTTTTATATAATAATAATACACTCCAGGTGTCGCATCCTGATTTCCATTCAAGATTTTCCCATTCCAACCGGTTTGAGCTTCTTCAATTGATTTCCATCGGCAAACTGTTTTCCCCCAGCGTGAATAAATCCATCCTTCTAAACCTGCAAGATCATCAACATCTAAATTAAATGAATCATTAACACCATCATTATTAGGACTAAAAACATTAGGTGGCTCATTAAAAACAGGATCTGGTATCGTAATCGTAATCGTTGTTGTATCTACATCTTCACATCCATCATCTGTTATAGCTGTATATATCACAATATAAATATCATCCGGATAAGTATAAGTATGTACAGGACTTTCTTCAATACTAACATCTGATTCATCTCCAAAATCCCAGCGATACTCTGTTGCCCAACTGGTTTCACTTGTAAATGTAACATCCAAATCAAAGTCACCTTCAATTGGATTGGCAGTAAAACTTGCTCCTTCAACACTAACAAATATACTAGTATCCTGCTTACAGGAAAAGTTATCAGTTACCTGGAATACATATTCACTATTCCCCTTATTAACAGGAGTAGCATTCGCACTGCCATCAGGTAAGGTATTTGAAACCCCATTTCCTATCCAGACAGGTAAACCATATGTGTTTTTAAATTCCCAGTCAGCAGGTAATAAAGCATCATTAAATTTTAGCCTAGCAGCAAAAACAAAACCTTTATCGGTGGCTTGATTATCAGTAAGTGTTATTGTCCACAGGCCATTTAATGAGCACCCTAACAGGTTAGCAAATGGCTCATCTGAAGTATAACTTCCAGCAGGTAACTCGTCCCCACTTGGTGTTGCCGAATTCATCGCCCCATTATCAGGAATATTTATCCAGTAGTAATAATAACCAACACCCACAAGGTCTGACGCTTCATCATCAATAGGCTCACCAAAATACTTATCCTCTCCACCAAAATCTTTCAGAATAATAGAACTTCCATTAGAACAAGTAAGCTCAATTTTTAAATTACTTAGATTAGTATGTTCCAACAAGACACCAATTGTATCAATATCAGTTACCGAACTTACCGTTTGCGACTTATCAAAACATTTAAAATCAAAGCTTGTAGAATATATATTTCCCTGAGAAAGCTCAACCGGACTATCCTCTTCAATCTCGTCAGGAACTTCGTATTCCCAGCTTACTGTATCAGCAATTCCTGTCAACCTCACAAATTGTCCAAGGCAAATAGGCTCCGCTCGGTCGCTTTCTGTTTTAGAAAAATCAGCAGTTAGTGACACCTGCACTTTCTGCAATGCATAGTCTTCATCTACACCTTTTGATGCTTCTACCCGAACAATATAACCACCACCTTCAACAAAAGGATGTTTAATTGTATCTAAATCCAACCCACTTTGAATCGATGATTCATCTCCAAAACTCCATTTATAAAGAACATCTGTTTCTGAAACTGCTCCGTTAGTAGCTTTCGCAACAAATTGAACGGAATCGTTCTGACAAGCATTGGCATTGGCAAGTTCAATTACAACTTTAAATTGCGAAAAGCTAGTTGTAGTAATTAATACAAAAAAAACAAGCAGGTAATAACTTTTTTTAATCATAACAAGTTTATTGAGGCTAAATAGAGTTTGTAATGTCAGTTTTTTTATAATATTTTTTTTTACATTTTGTTAAAAGTCAGCAGTTCTCAGTATTCAGTCGGCAACCACCTGTAATACAGCATCTTTTCTGCCTACTGTGAACTGCGTACTCTCTAACAAATTAACAAGAAAACTTACTTAAATGAACATTTTCAACTTTATGGACAAACACTAAAT
>JAOZNO010000746.1 GCA_029933755.1 Bacteroidales bacterium
CTGTGAGCTAAAAACTACCTGCTTATCCTACATGCACAATCTCAATATTGGCTCGTTCAAGTAACTTAACACCTTCATCTAAGCGATACCGCTCTGTAAAAACCACACGTATAATTCCTGCCTGAATAATAAGTTTGGCACACTCTAAACAAGGTGAAGTGGTTACATAAAGGGTTGAACTGTCACTACTGTTATTTGATTTTGCAACTTTGGTAATCGCATTAGCTTCGGCATGTAAAACATAGGCTTTTGTCTTATTATTTTCATCTTCGCAAAGATTTTCAAAACCTGAAGGTGTACCGTTATAACCATCTGAAATAATCATTTTATCTTTAATAATTAGTGCCCCGACCTTTCTACGTTCACAATATGAATTTTCAGACCATATTTTTGCCATTTCAAGATAGCGCTTATCTAAATTAAGCTGTTTGTCAGATATTTTGTTCATAAACTATATTTCTTAATAACAAATTAGAGTTTGTCTCGTAATGTCAGTTTTTTTATAATAATTTATTTTTTTACATTTTGTTAAAAGTCAGCAGTTCTTAGTATTCAGTCGGCATACCTGCAATACAGTATCTTTTCTGCCTACTGTAAACTGCGTACTCTCTAACAAATTAACAAAAAGCCTTTTTTTAATAAATATACTCAACTTTATAAACAACGCACACTAATTATAAATAACATCCTTAAAATAAGTAATACCTGAAATAACAGAAACTGTATCTGTTACAACATTGTAAACCTTACGCTGTGTGGTTGCAGGAGCAATTAACTGGTCGTAAACAAAGTCGTCTGCTGTAATTACCATTTTTAAACCCGAGGCTGTTGCCGGAACAACAATTGAGTAATCACTACTGACATTAGTAATATCAACATATACTGACTGCTCATAAGACATATTTAAAATTTTGCCGCCTCCTGTATGATTCACATAATTAACGAGCTGTGTTGACTCTAATAAACTGGTAACTTTTAAACCCACAGGTGCATTTTCCAGCCCGGCGGTTACTAAATCAAGTTCAGCAAAAACCCGCCCACTTATCGTTGCAGTTCCTATTCCTGACAGGGGAAATAAAGCGACCATTGTTGCAGCATTTCGCAAGTTATTTGAGTCATAACCCGAATCATTTTTTACCGACAAATCAACTGTAAGGTTTGCTGTAGTATGATTTGAATAGTTGATGGTAACAGCCACTATACCAGCTGCCAAATTATCAAAAGCTGCCAGGCCATTGGTATCAGTAGCTACACTATAAACACTATCATTCATTACCAAGGAAACGATTGCGCTATCAATGCCTAACATTGATTTAAAACTTGTATTGCCACCAGGAACAACAAGCACAGTATATCTTACTGTTTTCCCCGAAATATTATCGGTAGCAGCTGGTGCAGGTGGCTCAACTTCCTTAGTACATGCTGTAAAAAGATATACAAAAGCAAAAAGGAATATTAGTAATTTTGAATTTTTAGTTATTTGCATCACGAATAATTTTAATTCTTAAATTTTTTAAGGAAAAAATCCCTGTTAAAGTTTATATAAAACATATACCAATAATCAGTATAATAATTATAAAGGTCAAAATATAATTCCAAACCGGCACCAACACTAAGTCCTTTAATCACTTCCTTTTCATACATTAGTCGCCCGGTGAGCAAAGCTCTTTCTTTTTCATAATATTCTTTAGGGTGAGTTGATCTTGACTGAAATATAGGGTGACCTCTAAGCGAAATATAGTGATCGCCATAAAACCATGATGCTTGTGCATGAAAATCACCTGCACTTGCAAATAAATTGGTATAAAGACCATATCCAAGTGTGTACGGAAACTGGTAACTGCTTGACATATCCTTATAAACCAGATAATATTGCTCAGCACCAAGCGTTTTCAAAAATCGGCCATTTAAATTATACTGATAACTTAGACCAAAAGCATCATTATTAAGACTAATTGATTGTTGTCTGCTTTGATTAATTTGGCCACCCCTATGCACAAATAGTAATTGCAAAGGAATAGAGAACTGATGTTTATTTTCCTTTTTACTGAGAAAAAACCGATTGGTAATTCCAGCTGTAAAAATTTCCTGCTTATCTTCTCCGGTAAAAATAAATTCCTGCCAGTTTATCCAGACTTCGCCTTTATATTTATCTGTATTAAATAGAAACTGCAAGCCATTTTCAACATTATCTGTAAAGTAATATTCATATCGAAAAATGGGTTCAATCATCTGGTGATTTGTAGTTCCATAGAGTGTTCCAATAACAACATCAATTGATTTGTTAATTTTATACTGAAAGCTTAATGTAGGTAAAACCCGGGTAAAACTATCTATACCTGAATATTTTAAAAAATGCACACCTGCTTCAATTTTTGCGTTTTTTGCAGGATAATATATTAGTTTAGGGTTCACAAACCAACCGATTAAGGTATATCCCTGAATTATGTCGTTAAAGTACTCGTTATTTTTCAGGAAATTAGAATTTTCAACTCGAAAACTTATTGAGTTATATAATGAACTATCTAATTCGGTGCTTCTGTAAAAAGAAGGTGGAAATAATTGTGCACTTAATAGTTGTACGGATAACAGCTGAACAATCAGAAATATCTTAAGTTTGTAATTCAATTTTTACAGTTTTAATTTCTCAGGAGCAAAGTTAATATTACTTTATGGAATTTCCATTATAATATTTTATGAATTAATTAGGTTAATGCAAAATGAATACCAATAGCTACATACAAAAGC
>JAOZNO010000747.1 GCA_029933755.1 Bacteroidales bacterium
GAAAAATACATGGTGTTTCACCAAAATTATGCTATTAATTTTAGCTATGAATTTAATTCAAATAGCAATCATAAATTATTAGTAGGTACAGGCTTGCTTTTTAATATACGCTCAACTACACAGGCAGATTATGGTGTTGAGATAATTGACGACCATGAAATTGGAATAAACCTGAACCTTGATTATTATTATCAGTTTAAAAACAACTTTTTTATTGGGGCACGAGTAAATACGATTTACTTAATTAGTATTGGTTTAGAGGGTTTTGTTTTTAGCCCTATTTTTGGGGTTAAGTTTTAAATATGTCTTTTTAAAAAATGTCCCTTAGTTTCATTTATTAGTTTCATTTTTTCAATAATTAATTCACCATTACGTATAATATATTCAGCTATTCCTGTTGTATGTATGCCTTCAAAAATATTTATATCACAGTTTTGGTAATGTGTTTTTGATGAAATTATACTTTTTTTATAAGGATTCCAAATTACTAAATCCGCATCAGAACCAACGGCAATTTCACCCTTTTGGGGATATAAACCAAATATTTTAGCAGGTTTGGTAGAAATTAAATCTACGAACTTATTTATGCTGAATTTATTTTGTATCACACCGTAGGTATAAAGCAATGCTAAACGATGTTCAACACCACCGGCACCATTTGCGATTTTCCGGAAATCAGCTTGTCCTTTTTTCTTTTGTTCCAGAGTAAACGGACAATGGTCTGTTCCAATAGTTTGGATAACATTATCGGTAACTGCTTTCCAGAGAGCTTCATTATCTTCTTTTTTTCTGAGGGGAGGACTCATTACAAAAGGAGCTGTTTGTTCAAAATCACCATTATATTTTGAATCGTCTAGCAGCAAATAGTGTGGACAGCTTTCTGCATACACTTTTTGGCCTTTTTGTTGTGCGGCTTGTATATGTTTTAGCGATTTTTCTGCAGAAACATGAACAATATAAATAGGACAATTTGCCTTTTCAGCCAATTCTATTGCTTTTTTTACTGCACCCGCTTCCATTTCAGTAGGGCGTGAAAGTGGATGATACTTTGGCTCAGTTTTTCCTTCTTTTACAAACGAATCCCGCAAGTCTTCAATTTTATCACCCAGTTCAGCATGAACGGTTAGCATTCCTCCTGCTTTGCTCACGGCCTTCATTACTTTAAATAAATCATTGTCGTTTAAGCCAATGGAGTCTTTATAAGCCATATACACCTTAAAAGAGTTTATTCCTTCTTCTATAATGTCATTAATTTCCTGTTCTGTGGTTTTTGTCCATTCTACAGGGCTAACATGAAAGGAATAATCAATAATAGAAGATTCTGCTTCCTTTTTTCTCAAGTTTAATGCATCTGTTAAACTTTGTCCTTTTTTTGGTGTTACAAAATCAATGATGCTTGTTGTTCCACCATACAATGCAGCTTTGCTACCAGAATAGAAATTATCAGCAGAATATCCTGCACCTGTGGGTAAATGCATGTGTACATGTGGATCAATTCCCCCCGGGAAGATATAAAAACATTCAGCGTTTATTTCCTGTTCAAACTTAATTTTTGATAACTGAATATTACCTATTTGACTTATTTTCCCATTTTCAATCAAAATATCAGCCTTAAAGCTTTTTTTTGATGTGACAATTGTTCCGTTTTTGATTAGAATAGCCATGTTTTAATTGAATATTGTTAAATTCTATGATTTAAGTGCTTTTTCAAAAACACCTTTTTTGTTTTCATTAAACCCTATTTTTTTTAAATATTTAGCATGTTTTTTACTGTGAGCACTGGCTATAACCTTTTTTAATCCTTTATCTAAAAAGCTTTGTCGTAAACGATGATAAATGAACTTTCCGTTTTTATGGTCGCGATATTCAGGAACAACATAGTCAAGGCCAACTTTTAGAACATCATCATTTTCCTTATGAGCAAGAAAAATTCCAGCAACAGCCATATTCCTTAAAACAAAAAAACTAATCGTATTCATTTCGGCTTTGTAGCTAAAGCCCGGAAAAAACTTTTGGATTTCTTTATCGTGAAATTTAAGAAATTTGATTAAATATTTGTTGTCTCCACGAATTTCAAGCGTGTCAAAAAGTTCTATTTTTGAATAAATTCTGTACAAGTAAAATAAATCAACTGACACAATAAACCCATTTAAAAAACCAACAGGTGTGGCACCAATTAAAAATCCATAAGTTGAAAAAGTTATTGCACCAATCAAATTTACCCATCTGAATTTTACAATTGAGTTAATCGTCATTGAAAGAGCAATAATTACTGAGGCTATGTAGCCGATGATTTGTAGTAAGTCTAATTCCATAAGTTATTTATATTGAAAATTGTTGATTGAAAATTGAATATTGTCAAACCAACATTGATTATTATTTGTTTTTTTGTGCTGTAATTCAAGATTTAGTAAAGATTGCAGTTAGTTCAGTTGCCTCGTTAAACAATGGCCTCACCAATTCATCCTTCAAAAGTAGTTCATCTATAATAAATTCTAACCAAAATGCTGATTCATCGGCTTCTTCAAGGACAATGCTGATTTTTGCAATAAATGCAGCTTTTGATTGAGCAAGACATGTGGCTCTGTAGTTTGCTGCAACTGAGGTTGATGCTCTTATTAGTTGACCTTTTATATGATTTCCAAGATAAGTGTTTGGTAAAGCGACAGCTAATTTAACACATCTGTGTGCAAATTTCTTTGTTCTTAATTTTAGTTCTTTATCATTCATTTTTTTCTAATTTATGCT
>JAOZNO010000748.1 GCA_029933755.1 Bacteroidales bacterium
TAACATTTTTTACTTCATATTCTCCGGCAATTGGAACCCCGTGCATTGTAAGCAATGTATTTCCAGGTATAACAGAAGTGATAATATCCTCATATTGCTTATCACCTAATCCCTCGTAGTAATAAGCCATACACCCAAGTTTTTTGTTGTTTACCAGGGATTCAAGTGCAACAGAAGTTTTTGCTGCTTGTAATAACTCATGTTCATCACATTCCGGATCAACAGTAAAATCATGATGAAACTGCTTGCGTTTTTTCTCAATTTGTTCAACAGTTGCCTCATTTCTATATTTAAGTAACGAACCCATTTCAAGCATCTCAAAATGACATCCAAATACGGAAGATAATAGTGTAAGGTCGCTATAAACATCAAGCATTCCTCCATAATAATGACCTAACAGGCCTACTCTTGTGTCACGCAGTATCGCAGCGGTTTTTATGGCTACCAGCCAATCTTTAATTTCATCCCAAGTGGCTTCATCATCCAACGCCCCCATAACTAAATGATAATTAATTTTCGCCCTGTTAAATACATTTGCTATTTCGGGTGCTGAACATGCTTGACAATACGCAAGCCATTCTCCTGTCATTTTACCACGATCACCTAATTTATTAAAAGCATCATAATCAATGGCTTTAGTTGGCTGGATACTTAAAACTATTACCGGAACTTTTACTTTCTGTACTACCGGCAGTACTGTTGAACTCAGTGCATAAGTTGAAACATAAAGAAAAATAGCCTCAACGTTTTCTTTTGCCAATAGAACTCCAACTTCACGTGCCTTTTGCGGATTATCAACAATGCCCGTGTTAATCACTTCAAATTCCGTTTCCATTTTGGAAATACGGTTTGCTATTGATTGCTGATAAGTTTGCAGTCGTTCATTAAGGCCTTCAAATTGAGACCAATATGTATCCAAACCAATTCCGTAAAGTCCTACTTTCATTTTCACTTTTTTAATTTACTGTTTATCTTTATTTCCCCCATGGAACTTCCAAGCCAAGCTCTTTAGGCGATCTGGGAATGTAATATAAGTCAAATTTCCACCAACTATAGCCATGCCTTGGTGAATCTGATAAATAAAGTGTTACTGTAAAATCATTTTCTACTGATGGTTGCTCCAGAACAAACGGGCCAAACGATCTTGATTGAATATCTTTAATAATAACTGTGTACTCTTTTTCAGGCAATGAGCTAGTAAATTCTTCAGTTGTTTCCAATATATTATCATAACGAAGGTGTTCAATCTCTATTTTTTTTCCTTTAAGTTTGAACAAATCGCGACCATCAACCCTTGCTTGCCAGTAAACAACTTTAACAGCTTCATCTTTATACTTTTCAAGTACCTCTTTATATTTTGCCTGCTGGTCATTAATCAGTTTATCAATTCCTGCATCATTCGGAGCATTAGATAGCGTTTCCTCCGCTCTTTTAACATCCTTCAATATAGATTTTATATTAATTTGTAACTGATCAATACCATCAAGTCGGTAAACAAAACCAGGAACTTTCCTAAATGCCAACATTGCACTATCTAACATTTCTGATATATTAGCTAATTGTTTTTTATATTCAGATGATGGATTTTCCCTGTATTGGAAATAACTAATCATTGCTTTTACATAAAAATTATTCACCTCAACTAAGCTGTAAGTCATTTCTGTATTATTTTTTATTTCCTCTCTTTTCTTCTGGTCAGAAATTTTTGTTGCAGCACTATTAGCTATATTTCTTGCTTTTTCAGCTAATTCTAAGCCATGATCCAGATACAAGTAAGTTTCTTCAATCCATGGACGGCAACGTAAATAAATATCAAAAAGAAACTCCATATGCTTTCGTCCACCATCTAAATTTGGTAATCCTTTTACAGGAAAAGTTGTCAATCTTAAATGGGTTAGCGAAGCAAATTGTCCATGAGCAGCAGGTGCTATATACATTCCGTATTTATATATTTTTGGAGTGAGCATAAGAATTTCTGCAATGTCTTCAGCTGCTTCTATTCCAAAATACATAGCAGCAAAGTCGTGGGCTATTTCTTTTACCTCCATATTGGGTTCCCAGCTAAGTCTGAAACTGGTGTAAGCTGTTAATGCATAGGTATCCCAGCCACCTCTTGACCGAACACCGAAATCGGCACCTTTACAATTACTATTTTCAACAGATAAATAAGTTTTTAAACCTCCCTGGAAATAAGTCCCGGGAAAAGTAGGCAGAATACCACAATTGTTATTACCATGATAATTAAGTGGTGCCAACAAAACAATCATATTATGTGGCGTTAAGTTAAATGTCGGGTTATAGGGTTGATGAAAATATCGGTCGGTGGTACTCATATATGGCGACATATATAAATTCTTCACAGGAATATCCTCCGTAAAAATCTCTTCATACACTTCAGGTATAGAATGCTGTTCGTGAGAACTGGTAACCCATGTGCGCTGATAGTATATTTTATCAAATTCGCCAACAACAACATTGTATATCTTTTTTACCCATATGCGATATCGTTTTGCCAGATTCCAGTCGCTATCTCCGCCATGCATCACATCAAACGATTTGAAGTTACCGCCAACCCTTGTCGCTTCACCGGTACGGTTCCGAATACCATCAATTTCAGGTATTGCTTTTAACAAACGGCGATATTTAGCTTGAACAGCATCCCAAAATGCGGGGTCTTCCGGATTGAGCGTAGCTCCAAATTCTTTTAAAAGTGTTGGATGATATGAAAATTCATCTTCATAAA
>JAOZNO010000749.1 GCA_029933755.1 Bacteroidales bacterium
TATATTTTTGCAAATTGTTGCAAGTTAATTAAAATGAGCCTGTCAAGTAACTCATACCTGTAAGATTATTGGCGAACAAAAAAGTTAATCTATACATAAAAGCAAAATTGCAAATAAGAGAGATAGTTCCAGAAATAGTCGGGTTTTTTTGAGAAAATTTGATATCTTATCAGCTTAATCTACAAACTTGTAACCAACCCCTTTAACTGTGATTATGTTTTCATCACCTATTTTTTCTCTTAATTTTCGTATATGAACATCTATGGTGCGGTCACCAACAATAATATCATTGCCCCATACTTTTGAGAAAATTTCTTCGCGGGTAAACACTTTTTGAGGTTTTGAAACTAATAACAGTAATAAAGAAAATTCTTTTCGTGGAAGGTTTATTTCTTTTTTGCCACTATAAACGATATATTTTTCTTCATCAATAACAAGATCACCTCTTTTAATAAGTTTTGTGTTCTCTTCTTTTTTAGTATTTTCTTTATACCGTTTTAATAAAGCTTTAATTCTGCTTATCAGCACTTTTGGCTTTATTGGCTTAGTAATATAATCATCAGCACCTGCTTCGAAACCTGCAATTTGAGAATAATCTTCGCCACGAGCTGTTAAAAAAGCAATTATAATATTATCAAAACCGGGTATTTGCCTTATTTTTTCACAGGCTTCCATCCCATCCATTTCAGGCATCATCACATCCATAAGTATTAAATGTGGCTTTTTTTCTTTTGCTTTTTGAATTGCTTCTACACCATTTTGCGCAGTATAAACTTTAAAGCCTTCCTTTTCCAGATTATAGGTCAAAAATTCCAGAATATCAGTTTCATCATCAACAATTAGTATTTTGTAATTTTCTGAATTCATTTAGCTTGTTGTTTTAAATACTTTGAATAAAATCTAATGCTAATACAAACTATTGTAAGCACTGAAACTACCATTTTTCAAGACGAGAGTAACGCAGTATTTGGCGTTTTCTTGCAAAGACTATTTATTAAATCGTTTTTTTCAATATAAGCAAGTTTTATTTAACAATGGTTCGGTATATTTTTACAAATATCTAAAATACAGATGATTACAATATTTTAAATATTCGTATTAAATTGTTAAAAATCAGAGCTTTGCGATTTAGCGGCTTTGCGAGAAACTAAAATTTAACGAAGTATTAATTTAAGGCACCTCTATTAATTTACTCTATCCAAACTAAAAGTAAAGTTACAACCTTCTTTTAACTTGCTCGTCACTTTTATTTCCTGATTATGTGCTTCAATAATATGTTTCACTATTGAAAGTCCTAAACCTGTGCCACCTTGCAATTTAGAGCGGCTTTTATCAACACGGTAAAAACGCTCAAATATTCGGTTTATATGCTGTTCTTTTATACCTATTCCATCATCAATTACACTAATAAAAACCTTATTATCTTTTTCTTTGATAACTATCTGAGTATAACCATTTTCCTTGCCATATATAATTGAATTTATAAGTAAATTACTAAGTATATTTGAAACACCATTTTTATCAGCCCGAACAAAGACATTTTTATTTCCACCACCATCAAGTTTTATTTCTATTCCTTTCTTTTTTGCCCTAATTTCCTGCATTTCAATTACTTCTAAAATCAATTTCAAAATATCAAATACGAGCATATCCGGAATTCGAGATCCCGACTCAAGTGCAGAAATAGTTTCAAGGTCTTCTACCACAGAAATGAGACGGTTTATATTCTTTTCAGAGCTATGTAAATATTTTAAGTTAATGTTATCGTCATTGAGACCGCCATCAATTAGAGTAGAAATATAGCCTTGCATGTTAAAAAGAGGTGTTTTTAACTCATGTGAAACATTACCAAGAAACTCTTTCCTGTATTTTTCATTTGCTTTTAAGGTAGCAATTTCTTTCACTTTCCTTTTTGCCCATTCCATAAATTTCTTATCAATATCCTTTAAGAGCTCACCACCTTCCAGATGACGATAAAGCTTACTCTCCGGTATTTGCAGCGCATCAATAGTTTCAAAATATGGTTTTATTTTTTTTAATATGTACTTGTTAAAAGCATTATAAATACTTACATAGTAGATAATAAAGCTTAAAAGCATCCAAAATAAAATATAAATCCAGTAGTAGTCCGAAAAACTAATCAACAGACTCATGCTCATTGCCGCACCGGTAATGATTGAAAAAAGAAGTGATAAAATAATGGATATACGTTTTGATGAAAACGGTTTCATTTATATTTCTGTATTTAAATTTGTAAAATTATTAATTAATTCATTATCAGAAACAAATTATGAAAAACTTATTTTTATTTAACATTGGGAGTATTATATCATCAATAAGTCTAATCTTAAAACATGGTAAAATACAATTATTCTCTTTTCCATAATTTCATAATTTACACACAATCCTACTTAGTGCATGTCCATAATGTTGCCCCTGCCCGAAAACTATGTAATGCTTATTGTATAAGGGTTTTGACACCATTATGGTTTTGAATGTTACCTCATTTGCTTGTCATTAGTTGCCATTTAGCAGTCATTATCAAAGTATTCCAAAAATGACTGTTAATGACAGCAAAGCGAAATGACAATAAATGACAATATAATCAAATAAACAAGATGCAGTATTATGCATAAAACTAGCATATTATAAGATATCGCTCAATCACTACTTAAAACCTACGCAAATCATCGGGAAAGAAGATCCAGCTTGGAAGCTCAAGAGATTTGCCAAACTTAGCAGA
>JAOZNO010000750.1 GCA_029933755.1 Bacteroidales bacterium
ATTGGAACTCTAAGTGCAAAAGGTGATAAAAAAGTAATAGAAAATCAAGCTTGTGAAGAAGATGTCAAACAATTACGCTTATTTGACATCTAAGATGCCCTGTGCTATTGGCACAGGTAGTTCACAAATAATTAATCTCTATACAAACTTTTTTCCTTCACATTCACAACTTTTCCATATTTGCTTAATCCCTTATAGTCTATCATTTTTTTATTGCCAACAATCGTAATAACCAACGGCTTATTTTTTAATGACATATTGTAAAACGAAACTATATCATCAAACTCCAAATTTTGGTAATCAGTTTTAAATAAAAGGGCAGGGTCTTTAGAGAAACCTTTTTGTCGAGAGCTAACAATATAGCTACTAAGCTCCCTGAAATTTGGATGGCGGGCAATTGCACTCATTTCCAAATACGGACGAATATATTCTATACGTTCCTTTTTCTCTGGCATATTGCGAATTAAATCAACAAATACATCAAGAGCTTCAGTTGTTTTATCAGCTTGAGTTCCTACGTAACCAATAAAGTAGGCAGGTTTATCTTGCTTATTTGCTAATTGGTAATTTGCTCCGGCACTATATGCTAACGATCTGTATTCACGAATTTCCTGTAAAACTAAACCGGAAAAACCACCACCAAAATACTGATTAAATGCTTCGACTTTTGGTGTTTCAGATAATTCAACAATATCACCATTTGTTAAAAAGAATACTTTACTCTGAATAGCACTCTTTTTATTGATAAAATAAACTATATTCTCGTTGTAACTTTTAATAGGCTTATAAACAGGCACATCTCCAGACTTTAAATTATCTTTAAAAGTTAAATTCTTTTTAATAGATTCAGTTACTTTACTAATGCTGTTTTTTCCGGCATAGTGTATTTCTACTGTATATCCAGTTGCTTTTATAAACTCATTAGCAAGATCATTTGCTTGCAGCTCTTTTATCTCCTTTAAAGTGAGTCGCGTAAGATAATCTGATTCATTACCATAACGCACCCAATCAATTGCTGCCGAAGCTACCTCTTGAGGTTCAGAACGCTCAACTTTACGATTGGCCTTTGCATTCTCTAATAAAACCTCAGTGTCTTCTTGTGCAATTTTTGGGTTATTTATTAATCCATTTATTAAATAAAGTGCCCGGTCTAACTCCGACTCAATACCCGATATTTTAATTGTTGTATAACTTTCATTAGAATGTATATTATATGTGGCTCCAATTTTTGCAAATTCATTTTTAAGCTCTTGTTTACTGAAATCATCTGTATAAGCCATATCCATTAATTGCGATGCATATCGTAGCATTGGAATTTCCTTATTACCCTTAGTAAATTTTATCTCTAATGAGTAGATGTCATTTTGTGGGTTTTCAGTAGTAAACAATGTTACTCCTTTGCTAATTTCGGTTGTATTTATATCATTATCAAAGTCAATGTATTTAGGTTTATATTCAAGTGGTTTAATTGCATCAAGCTTTTTAGCAAACTCCGATTTAGCGTTTGTATTTGAAATAACCGGCTTAAAACCAGGCTTTTCAATTTTATCTCCTTTTGATTTACCCATTCCCGAGAAAAATGCAAGATAGTTATCGCCATAGTACTTATTGGCAACTTTTATAATATCATCTTTGGTAATTTTATTAATTAAATTAGGATATTCACTAAGCTTAAAAATATCCGCTTCTCTTGCAAATGTTTCACCAAGTTGTACACCACGGTAATTATTTGTCTCCATCGACTCCTGGTGTTGGCGATAAAGTTCTTTTTTTACTGCATCAACGCGCCACTCTTCAAACTCACCTTTTTTTACCAGATTAATTTTATCTAACACTAGTTTTTCAGCCTCTTCTAAACTTTGTCCAATAATTTTAGGTACAATAAAAGCAATGGTTAAGCCATAATCATAATAAGGAAAATTAAATAGTTGAGCAGCTAAAACTTTATTGTTTAGTGCCAATTGATTCATTAGACCTGAACCATTTTCATTTGATAATATCTGATTACATACTTTTAAAGCAAATTCATCAGCATGTCCCTCAGGAACAGTTGCAAAACCAAGCATGCCCATCTTTACTGGTGACATTTTCACTTCTACCAATTCACGCCCATTTAATGGTTTCTCTTCCCATGTTTTTCTTTTGGGAGTATCTCTTTTTTGCCAGCTGCCAAAGGCATTTTCTATCATGGTTTTTGTTTCCTCAGTATTAAAATCACCACTTAGAACCAGTGCCATATTATTTGGCACATACCATGTTTTGTAAAATTCATACATTTTTGTAAGCGATGGGTTTTTAAGGTCGTCAGTTGTTCCTATTATTGTTTGTTGACCATAAGGGTGTACTTTAAAGAATTTTTCCTGAAAAGCCGTTATCATATTCATAATAAACATATCAGCATACATATTTTTCTCTTCGTAAACTACTTCAAGTTCCGATTGAAAACCACGAAATACAGCATTTATAGTTCTATGAGCGTAAAGCTCTAACCAAGGTTCTATTTGATTTGGTGGAAAGGTGTTGAAAAATACTGTACGATCGGGTGATGTATTTGCATTTAACCCTGTTCCACCCATTTTCTTTACTACATTTGAGAATTCATTGGGTATAGCATATTTATTGGCTGCTACCGATTGTTCGTTTATTTTCATTTGTATAGCTTTGCGTTGCTCTTCATCTTTTGTAACGCCCAACTTATCATACAATAAAAAAATAGAATCGATATGTACTTTTTCTTTTTCT
>JAOZNO010000751.1 GCA_029933755.1 Bacteroidales bacterium
TTTATAAACTTGGTTTATTTTTTGTACATTTATGGGCAGGAAGTATAATTTTTGAATTTTGTAAAAAGTTTAGGATACTACATGTTAATTTGTACAAGAACGTAAGCAAATAATTAATCTTAATAATTATGAGAAACGCTGGATTTATATTAAGCTTTTTATTGGTATTTTTAATAAGTTCTAATGCCAATTCTCAGGATTTATTTTATTCTGGGGTAATGCATGCACTGAATCGTGACCAGGAGGCTCAACTTGAGGATGCCATTAAAATACTTCAAAAAGCTTCTGGTAATGAAAATAATGCAAATGCAATTGAAGGGAAGTATGCTAAATTAGAAAAAAAATCAAATAAAAAAGACTGGAATAAGAAAACCTGGGAAGCGAAACAGCAGAGGATTTTAGCAGAAGAAAATTATCAGATTGCTTACAGAAAGATATTAAATGTATATTCAGATATTATTATGCATTCTATATATGCAACAAATGACGATAAATCAGAGGCATTGTCATTAAATGAAGCTGCTTTGTCAGAATTTAAGGATGCTGAAGCGAAACTGAACAAATTTAAAAACATTTCAAAGGAAGAGCTTAAAATAAATAGCTATGATGAAATGAAAAATGACTTGTTTGAAATACATTATTTGCAAGTAAATGGCATTCGAAGTCAAATATCTACCATGCAGAAATTTATGAATAAAAATATGGTGGTTCAAAACACTGAAGATGAGCTTGCATTGGAGAAATCTGAAAAAAATACTACAATTGCTTCAAATAATGATGATTTAAATGATAACATTCGAGATGAAAATGTTAATAAGGTAAATAATAAAATATATACCCAAAATGATTGGGATGCAAATATTAATCGAGGATTAGTTTTTAAAGTTCAAATTGCAGCATCAAAAGTTGATTTATCTGATTGGTTTATTAAAGCAAAAGCTCCAGATGCAAAAAATATTGAGGTTTTATATTTAGGTGATTGGAATAAATATATGGTAGGTGAATTCGATTCATATCAAGAAGCTTCAAAACACAGGGATTTGCTTCGGGAAACTGCTCCGGATTCATTTATTGTTGTATTTAAATCAGGAACTCAAATTCCGGTTACTGATGCAATGAAATAAGAATTTAGGAGGCATGGAGCAGGAAAGGCAATTGATATTTTATTGTTTACCAAATACTTTTTTTATTTAAGGATAATGTGCTGGTATTTAGCGAATTGGTTATTTGTGCTACTCTGGTTTAGATTGTCTGTCTGCTGTACTTTGTACTATGGAAGGTGGGTATGGGGTATTTTAAATATGCGTATCGCTTATATCTGATAAACCCTTAACTCAGTAACAAATTAGAAATTAAATAACAAGACTTACCAATGCCTGTTTCGCCCTAGCGGAATTTTTAAAACTTTGCAAGTCTCTACATTTTTTAATACGCTATAGAAATCTACGTTCTTTGAACGTGGTCAGAGCCGATATGTGGGTTTGTCTATTAGGTTTATGAATAAAATTATTCATTATTCATAAGTTGGTTTAAATAATAGAACAATGGAACATTTGAATGGTGAATTTCGCCATTCTTCATTCTATTGTTCAAATGTTCTACTATTATAGTATATTACCCTTCCGGGTATCCCGATATCACGTCTTTAGGGTGTGGATTTTTACTTACCCGTACTTTATGTCCAGTAGCATACCTGCTAAAGTACTATGAAAAAACAGTACTTTTTCTCTGTTTTTTCGGTATTTATCCTCTTTCATGAGTTATCGTATGATATTTGATTTGTATTCAGAGTTGATATCTAGTGCAACTTATGCTGAGTTGAAGAATGAAACTAAGGCTTTATCATTAAATGATGAAGCTTATTCGAAATTTGAAGATGCTAATGCAAAACTTGCTGTTTATGGTAATCTTAGCAAAGAGGAATTAGAGGAATTAGATTGTAAGGAAATTAATGAGCATTTAACAGAAATTCATAGTTTACAGACAAATGGGATTGGAGATCAAATATCTGCTATTGAATTATCAGTAAATATAGCTGACAAAACTAAAAAAGTGCAGTCAGAAGATTTGGCCTGGAAACAAGCCCAAAAAGATAACACTTTAGTGGCATATACTGAATA
The DNA here is from genome assembly GCA_029933755.1 of Bacteroidales bacterium. Classification (GTDB taxonomy): domain Bacteria; phylum Bacteroidota; class Bacteroidia; order Bacteroidales; family NBLH01; genus NBLH01. The sequence goes on from JAOZNO010000751.1 coordinate 2,121, forward strand.
TGCTGAAAATCATCCCAAAGGTGAGCATATTTATAAGGCAAAGGGGAAAATTACTGAATTAGGAGAAATTTATGTGAAAGAAGAAAATGCATCTTATGCGCGTAATAACAATAATATTAATTCAAGAGTTAAAAATAATAACAAGCAAAATAATAGCTATGATGAATTGGTATTAAGTGAAGAAGATCCAAACATAAATAAAAGGGCTGTGATTTCAAATAGAGATATGAGTCCTCATGATTCATTTGTGTTTAAAGTTCAGATAGCCGCTTCAGAAGTTATATTAACAGACTTGATTATAGATGGTAAAGTGCCAGGTGAAAGAAGTGTGAAAAAGGTACGTATGGATAATTGGATTAAATATTTTGTGGGTGAGTTTAACTCATATCAGGAAGCTGCAAAAAATAGAGATAAACTCCAGAGTACTGCACCTGATGCTTTTATTGTTGTTTTTAGTCAAGGCCATCAGATTGAGCTTACAGATGAAATGAGAAATGATGATAATGATTTATAGTTAAGATCGTAAATCTAATTTGTGCTTGCAGGTAAGAACATACAAAAAATCTCATCCGCCAGTTAGTGGATGAGATTTTTTTGATTTAGCCTGATTAATTATGCT
>JAOZNO010000752.1 GCA_029933755.1 Bacteroidales bacterium
CTGCAAAGTCTGCTTGCTGAGAACTGAAGACTGTTCACACTTCAAAATAGTAAAAAACATAAAAAAACACAAAACGCTGACTTTATAGACACACTCTAAGTAGTGTCAGCACGAAAACTCTGTTTTTGATAAGAAGGCGTCAAGAGTGAGGCTTTTGTAGGTGTGGAATTCACGAGTTTACATTTGTAAATGACTGCATTTCAGAGCAAAAAAATGAAATAATTGTCGTTTTCTTGCAAAAACTAAGTAATTTATATATCTAAGTTTTCATATTTGTAAGCATCAACAATATATTTTATTATTGTTACATAAAAAATTTTAAATAATCTTAAATTATGAACATCTCAAAGATAGTACTCATTATTGCTATATCTATTTCATTTACAGCAATAAACGCACAGCAAACAAAACCTTTATTGCAACTGGTTAAGGAAACTATGGAATTGCGCCGCCAGGGAAACTATTGGAAAGGCTTAAGTCCTTTTCGTTCATTCATTAAAGATTCTGCACAGGCAATGATAAAAGCCTTTGAACCTTATAAAAGCGATTCATTAGAAAATGTACGTTCTCTTGCATACAATGCGATTGCTATTTCTGGTCAAAAAGGTACTAATCGTCTTACCAGACAAACTGCCGTAAATATTCTTGTAGGTGGCTGTACTGATAAAGAAGCCGCTTTACGCAAAAATATAGCCGGACAATTAGAAAATTTTCGAAAAACAGATTTTACTCCACCTACAAAAGAGCATTTGGCAGGTTTGTTAAGTATGAAACCAACTTACTATCGGCATACTGTAAAATTAATTGGTTTTCTTGATATGAAAGATCAAATTCCGGTACTAAATCAAATGATTGATTCATCTAAAATTAGCAATCGAACATTAATTTGGGATTTTCACCTAACACTTGCGCGTTTAGGAGTTGAAGATGAAATTAATTATTGTGTTTCTTTTGTGAGATCAACCGGAGTTAACGATAAAGTTATTTACAATCTTTTTCCTGATTTAGCTTACATTCATAAAAAAGAAGCAGTTGATTATATGATTGAAGTTTTAATGAGCGATTCAAAAGATTGTTACTCCCCAAATCCTGATAACCCGATTAAAATAATGTGTGGATATAGGGTTATGGAATACCTTGCTCCAATAATTAAAGATTTCCCCCTTGAAGTTGACCGAGATGGTGAATTAGATATTGATGATTACAAAGCTGGCCTACAAATATGCCGTACTTGGTTTAAACAACATATTAATGATTATATCATTAATAATTCAAGATTCTAACAAATTTAGTAATTAAGCAACCGCTAACACGATGAACTTCATTGCGAACAAGGGACGAGTGAAGCAGCGGCTGCCCTCACGCAAATAATCTCATAATATTAAGCAAGTGGCTAATTTCTTTGAATAAGCCGCTGTTCAAACAGTTGGGGATTGCTTCGCTTCTACTAATGACAATTCCTTGAAAAGAAACTGTAAATGAACGAATTACGAACATTTACGCTTTTAGCTTGTCATATTACTTTGTGGCTCGCAATTACAAACAATAAATAAACGCTCTAACAATAACGATTATTACCTTGGAACTTCAACACTTTCAACAATTTGTTCAATTACTTTTTTAGTGGTAACACCTTCCATTTCTTTTTCAGGGCTTAATATAATTCGATGATTCAAAACAGGATATGCCATTTCTTTAATATCCTCAGGTTTTACAAAATCACGACCATTTATTGCCGCATATGACTTACTACCAGACATAATTGCCAGTGATGCTCGTGGTGATGCACCTAAAAAAAGCGAATTATTATTCCGGGTTTTATGAACAATTTCTGCAATGTATCGTAATAAATTTGGCTCAATATGCACCTTTGCTACTTTCTCACGAAGTTCCTCTATTTGTACCGGTGTAAGAATCTTAGTAACATCTTCCAAATTATTTATGTTTCGGTTTTTATGATGCCTGTTTAAAATATCAAACTCCTGCTCCAAATTAGGATAATCAATAGTAATTTTGAATAAAAAGCGGTCAAGTTGAGCTTCTGGTAATTTGTAAGTTCCTTCCTGTTCAATAGGGTTTTGCGTTGCAAGCACCAAGAATGGTGTATCCATTTTATGCTTTTCACCATCAATAGTTACTTGTCGTTCCTCCATTAGCTCAAATAATGCAGACTGAGTTTTGGCAGGCGCACGGTTAATTTCATCAATTAGTATAATATTAGAAAAAACAGGCCCTTTATGAAATTCAAACTCAGATATTTTCACATTAAAAATAGATGTTCCTAAAATATCCGAAGGCATTAGGTCAGGTGTAAACTGAACTCGGGAATAGCCTGTATCAATTGTTTTTGCAATCAGTTTTGCCGTAAGAGTTTTTGCTATACCAGGCACACCTTCTAACAAAACATGTCCATCAGATAAAATAGCTACCAATAATAATTCAACCATCTTTTCCTGACCAACAATTATTTTCCCTATTTCTTCTTTTAATTTTTCAACAGTTTTTTTTAAATCCGTTAAATCAATTCTATTTTCAAAAATAGCTTCTTTCATTCTGTAAACTTTTATTCAAAAAACAAAAATATATTATTGCCTGTGTTTTTCCAATTAATCAAACATTTTAAGTTCTCAAATATAAATTAATATCGTAATTTTGTATAAAATTAGTTTATCAGATTAATTCATGAACCTTTAGCTCATGCGTAGCATAATTATTCAGCTTAGAATAAAAGTTCA
>JAOZNO010000753.1 GCA_029933755.1 Bacteroidales bacterium
AAGGCTAAACAATAACTTAAATATATATTCTGTGAAAAAAATAATCATACTACTAGTTCTTTTCATTCCACTAAATAGCATGATGCTATTAGCCCAAACAATACAAATAAAAAAGTATTACCCAAACACAAAAAAAGTAAAAGAAGAATACACTGCAAATATTAAAGATAGTGATACGATAAAAAATGGTTTGTACAAATTCTTTTTTGAAAATGGAATAGTTTATCAGCAAGGTAAGTTTAAGAATAATAAATTAGATAGCCTTTGGCAAATAAATTACACCGATGGAAAACTTAAAACTGAAGTAGAATATAAAGAGAGTAGGCGAGAAGGCTTATACAAAGAGTATTATGAATCTGGTAAACAAAAAATTGCAGGAACATATAAAAATAATTTGCAAGAAGGAGTCTATACTAAATACTACGAAACCGGAGAAATTGAAAATAAATATTTGTATAAAAATGGATTTTTAAATGGAATATCAAAAGCTTATTACCCAAGTGGTATATTACAAAATAAAATTAAGTTTAAAGATGGTATAATAAATGGTTCTTGGGAAAGCTTCTATGATACAGGAGAACTAAACTATGAAGGAAGCAAAATAGGAGATTACTTTACGGATACCCTATGGGTATATTATAAAAACAAACAATTACAAAGAATAAGCATATATGAAAATGGAAAATTACACGGCAACTTTTTTTCATATTACTCAAACGGTATAAAAATGACAGAATGTTACTATGAAAAAGGGAATATTGAAGGTGCCTATTATGAGTATTTTGAAAATGGTATTCTCGCTGAAACTGGCTTATACAGGACTAATCAAAAAACAGGATTTTGGAAAGCTTATTATCCAAATACAAAATTATTTTCAGAAGGAAGTTTTGCAGATGATAAATTTCACGGACTATGGAAAGTATACTATCAAAATGGTAAACTAAAGCAAATTGGTGAGTATAAAAATGGTCTTTCTGAAGGAAAATGGAAGTTCTATTATGAAAATGGTAATATTTGGGAAATCGGTGAATATATTAATGATAAAAGGGAAGGAAAATGGAAGATTTATGATAAAAACGGAATGCTTAGCAGAAAACTTAATTACAAAAATGACCTAATTATTAATTAATGAGCTTTGCTGACATTTTAATTGATAAGTTATTTATTTGTTTATGCCCTTATATGCTTATATTGCTTAATTACTCCAATCATAAACAGATAAACAAATCAACGAATCAACGTATAACCATGGTGACTTTATACTAAAAATTACCTTATGGTCAAGCACCCACTAAAATAATAGTAGAACAAAATCAGTAAACAAAATTTCAATTTAAATCATTAATATTCAATATTCAATGCTCTATCATTTTGTGAGTTCATAAAAATTTTATTACTTTATGTTTTAAAGAAACTCTATAGCTAATTTCGTTAAAAAGAATAAGCGAATGACCATAAAAACCTATTAGCCCTTAAAAAATGAACCAATCTGCAAACATGAAACTTGTGAATACAAAACAACTAAAATTAGCTCACGACCTAATACAGGGTATTGATAAACAAAACTACGAATATATTTATCGTGGAAAATTTACGAAAACAATTACCAGTAATTTACTATCACTAACTGAAAATTATCTTGGCAAAGATGAAGACACAGCTAAGCTTAAAAAGAAAATTTATTTTGTTATGGTTGAATGTCTTCAAAACATAACAAAGCATCAGGATAAAATAAAAGATATTATTGGAGACGAGTCGGGTATTTTGGTTTTACAAAAGCAAAGTAATAAATACTATATCACTACAGGAAATATAATTGAGAACGAAAATATTGATAAACTAAATGCAATGTTGGAAAAGGTGAATAGCCTAAATCCTACGGATTTAAAAGTCTATTACCAGAAAATGTTAGTAAATGGAGAAATTTCTGAAAAGGGTGGAGCAGGTTTAGGGCTTATTGCAATGGCTAGAAAAACAGGAAATAAGCTACTTTTTGATTTTCAAAAGGTTAATGATAAGTTTTCTTATTTTTACCTTAGAACAGAAATGCCACTTACAAAAGAAGAAACAAAAGAAACAGAAGTAGATAAATGGAAGTATTCTTTTGATAAAATAAAAAAAATACATGAAATATTATTGAAAGAAGATATTTTATTAAACTTTAATGGAACTTTTGATCAGGATAACTTAATTAACCTGCTTCCAATAATTGATGCCCAAATGCAGGGCACACTTGATTTTAAGAAAAGAGTGTTTAAAATAATGTTTGAAATGCTTCATAATATTGTTGAGTACTCTGAAGATCATACAAATAAAAATGCTGCAAATGTAGGTGATAATCCAGGTATTTTTCTGTTAGGAGGTGCAAATGACAAGCTCTATTTTACTGCAGGTAACTACCTACACAATAGTAAAATAGCTACACTTAAAGATAAATTTGATTTTGTTAACAAACTGGATGGTGATGAACTAAGAGATTTTTACAACAAAGTTTCCACCTATTTTGAAAGTAGCGAAATAGAAAAGCCTGATTTGAGTATTATTGAAATGAAATTACGCTCAGGTAATTCACTCAGCTATGATTTTAATAGTATTTCTGACGAATATTCCTTTTTTACTCTACAAGCAACGATATAGTAGTAAGTTCAGAACAAGCTAATTCAATAGGAATTAGAATGATACTTTTTTTACATTATCAAATGAATTGATTATTAACCTGTTAATAGTTCCCATT
>JAOZNO010000754.1 GCA_029933755.1 Bacteroidales bacterium
TATTGATGAGCGGCCAGAATTTGAAAAAATAGTAAAAGCAAACCTCCGTGAAGCGGCTGCTGTTCACACAAAAATGAGAGTGATGGTTGGCACTGAATCTACCATGATTAATCCCAAACTTTGTGCTGTAGGCGACGAAATTCCTAAATTACTGGATTATGTTATGGTGTCCTGCAACCATTACCATCTAAAACATGTTGAAAACCCAAATCCCGGAACTCCACAGGCATACGCAGACCATTATCTGGATATGTTGATGGGAGCTGCTGAATTGGGCTATGTTGATACTATTGGTCATCCTTTTCTTCATTATAAACTGAGAAAAAAATTAGGTCAGGAGGCAATATTTAAAATACTCCCTGCTTATAATGAAAAACGCTTGGTGGAAGTGTTAAAAAAAGCTGCTGAGGTTAATATGGCATTTGAGATTAACCCACGTGGAGCTGACCAGGCACTTGAATGGTTTCGTAATCTTGTACAAGAAGCTCGTTTGCATGGCACAAAGTTTACACTTGGCACAGATGCTCATACAATCTCAAGTCTGGGATACCCCGATCAACAAGGCAGAACCTGTCTTGATATCATCAATGACCTCACACTCACGGATAAAGATCTAAAATGGGAACCTATAAAAGGGTTTGGGAATGATTGATTAAGCCTTGGTAAATAAAAAGGATTAAGTACTTTGGTTACTTGCAAAATATAAGTAATGCTATTTTGAAATGAAAACAATCTAAAGTTCAAATATTGTTTCTTAACAAAAAGATAATGAAATTTGTTATCCTGAGGATAGCACCGAACCAATGAAAAAGTCATACTTATAAACTAAGCCGTTCACTGTAAATAAAACGATAGAATTAAAAATCAAAAATAAATATGCAAATAGAATTATTTCAAATACAAAAGCGATTTTATAAAACTTTCCGTAAATTTATTTTAGTTGCAATGCTGTTTTTAGTATTTGGCTGTCAATCTAATAAGGAAAATAAATTCGACAAACCAAATATTGTATTTATTGTAGCTGATGACCTTGGAATTCATCAATTAGGCTGTTATGGAAGTGAATACTATGAAACTCCAACGATTGATCAATTGGCAACAGGAGGCTTGCGATTTACAAATGCATATGCGGCGGCGACGGTATGTTCACCAACAAGGGCTAGTATTATGACAGGGAAATATCCTGCACGATTGCATCTAACAGATTTTATTCCGGGAAAAATCCCACCAAACAAAAACCTAAAAGTCCCGGAATGGACAAAATTTTTATCTGAAAGCGAACTTACAATTGCAGAGCTATTAAAATCCGAAGGATATGTTACCGGACACTTTGGTAAATGGCATCTCAATAAGGATAAAAAATACGAATTAGAGAGAAGCGGGGATCCTGGATCACAAGGTTTCGATGATGTTTTAACTACACATAAACCAGGTGCAGGTCCAGAAAGTAAATTGGCAAATGACAAGCATCATGTAAAAGAAATTACCCTTAGAGCAATTGAGTTTATTGAAAGAAATAAGGATAATCATTTCTTTTGTTATATACCCCATAATTCCATACATGCACCGGAAGTTGAGGACAAAGTGCTTATCGATAAATACTCAAAGAAAGAAGGGGCAAAAATAGGCGGGCATTATAATCCAATTCAAGCAGCAATGCTTGAAACATTAGATAATAGTATTGCTCAAATACTGGCAAAATTAAAAGAATTAGATCTTGAGAAAAATACAATTGTTATTTTCTATTCTGATAATGGACAACTCGGTGATAAAGACGGACAACCTTATAGAGGGAGCAAAGGAGATCTTTATGAAGGAGGAATTAGAATGCCTTTAATAATTAATTGGCCAGGAACAGTAGAGCCAGGAAATACAAGCGATGAACTCGTAATTAGTAATGACTTTTTTTCAACATTTTCAGATCTGGCAAATATTAATGAGGTGAACAAAACGGATGGTTTAAGTTTGCTGCCAATTATAAAAAATTCTAATGCGAAATTAAATCGTAATGAACTTTATTGGCATTATCCACATTATCATGGTTCAGGTCTTGGACCGCAAGGTGCAATTAGAGATGGAGATTACAAACTTATAGAATGGTTTGAAAAATCAATAGACAATGAAAAAGGTGCTTTGGAACTGTATGATTTAAAAAATGACCCTGGCGAACAGCATAATTTAATTGATTCTATACCAGAGCTATCTGAACAAATGTATCAAAAATTAAAAACTTGGAGGAAAAATATTGGAGCACAAGAAATGGTGAAGAATTTAAAAAGCAACTGAGTTAGATATGGCTTTTAAGATTAACCCAGCTCATTCAAAACAAGCACTTGAATGGTTTCTGAATATTATACAGAAAGCTGGATTGAATTCTATGAAGTTTATATTTGGTACGGATGCTCATGTTATTTCAAGATTGGGCTGCTGCGGTAGTCAAAATTGATTCATCAGGTAAATAGTTGTTTCACATTAACGAACAAATCTATAAAATATATACTAAATTTAAAAAATATGAAAAAAATAGCAATACTCATATTTCTTTTAATAACAGTATCCGTTTCCGCTCAAAAGACATTTTATAATGTACTTGATTACGGAGCTAAAGGAGATGGCAAAACGAATAACACAAAGGCAATTAACATAACAATTGATGCCGCCGCAAAAAATGGTGGTGGAACTGTTTATTTTCCTGCTGGTGATTATCTTTCGTATACGATTCATTTACAAAG
>JAOZNO010000066.1 GCA_029933755.1 Bacteroidales bacterium
CTCTTACCTCGTCTTGTTTTAATATCTCCTTTTCCCATAAAATTAAGTTTTAGTTAAGGTAACCTCTAAAAATTCAAATTTCTGCGTTATACAATTTTTTCAAAACGCTCATTTACAACCGCAAACTCGAGCTTTGAAAAAATCGAAAGCTTCCGCAGTAGCGGAACAGGCTTTGAACTTTGAATTTTTAGAAGCCACCTAGGTATTTTTATCCTTTAAAATCATAAAGGCTTCTTTTTTGGTTAAATAGCTCAACTCTTTTGCTGCGGGATAATGTTTTTCACAAAACCAGAAAGCATTTGGAGGATGTCCCACAAAACCAGGCTGACGTAATCGCTCATTCGCAATTTTATCCCCCTCATCTTCCTTAAAATAAATTAACCCACCTTCATTGGGTTCAAAATCTTTATCACATATACAGCACAAGGGTGGCATCATATCATTGTAATTTAGATTTATGATTTTAGAATTAAGAATTATTTATCAAAGCTCTCAATTTCAATCATCTGATTAAAAAAAGCCAGGTATTTTTTAGACTTTTCAATATATTGTTTGATAATATTTATATCTGCTTGCTTAAAATTCTTTAGACTTGTATAACCTACGCTTTCACCTAGTTCATTAATACTTTTTGAATCAACTTTAATCAGCTCGTTTTTATCCAGATAATATCTTAAAGTAGAATTCTCCCACATTCCCTCAGCTTTTCGAAAATAAAAAACCAAGTTCTCATTTTCATCAAATAAATATTCAATTCTATAATCCATGCTTGCTGCAACATTGTAACTTACAACTATTTTAACAAGATGGTAATCTAGTTTATAGGACGATTCGTCCGGATTAGCCTGTTCTGATTCATAATAAAAATTAATTTTTGTTGTCTGCAAACCAATTGCAGCTCGCATAGTATTCAAGCTTACCATATGCGATTGATAATTATCCGCATTTGCTTTGTAATACAAATCTTTAATCTTTTTCAATGCACTTTCCTGTGCAGTAATGTTGACTAATTGAAATAGAAAAAGAAGAAATATTACGGCTGTTTTCATATTGTTAAATGCTTATATTAATTGGTCTTAATACGGCAATATTATCCAAAGTTCTTATCAGAATTTTGAGATGATTAAGTATAGGCCGCCTCTAATAATTGGGTAATAAATATACGAAATTATTTGTAATTCATTAGCAAGTTAGTGGATTAATAAAAAAGGAACTTGATTTTAAAGAAGCTTTGAAGCTTATTTATTCAAAAGCACTTTAGCATTTTCTATAGCTTCTTTTGTGATGTTTTCACCACTAAGCATTTTGGCTAGTTCCTGTAACCTTTCTTCATCACTTAGTTTTTTTATTCCGGTGGTACTGGTTTCATTATTTTCACCTTTAAAAACCAAATAGTGATTATCACCTTTTGCAGCAACTTGTGGTAAGTGCGTAATATTTAAAACCTGCATATTCTCTGACATGCTTTGCATAATACCACCCATTTTATCAGCAATATCACCAGACACACCCGTATCAATTTCATCAAAAATAATGGTAGGCAAACCTATAGATTTTGAAAGCAACGATTTAATACTAAGCATTAATCTAGAGACTTCACCACCAGAAGCTACTTTACTAATATTTTGAACTTCTATATTTTTATTTGCCGTAAACAAAAAGCCAATTTTGTCTCTTCCATTAAAAGAAAATTCAGACAAGCTTTCCTGCTCAATTTTAAATTTAGCATCTGGCATTCCCAATTGTTCCAATTGTTCAGAAACATATTTTTCAATATCAGTAAAAACCTCTAATCTCTTTGTATATAATGTGTCTGCAAAATCACTTAATTTAGTAGTAGTTTTTTCTAAATCCTTTGTTAACAGGTCTATTTTGTCATCAAAAGAGACAATATTTTGCAACTTTTCATCCAACTGTTCTTTAATTCTCAACAATTCAGCAATCGAACTGACTTTATGCTTTTGTTGAAGAGAGTATATCAAATCCAATCGTGAATTCACATATTCAATCCTTGCCGGATCAAACTCAATACTACCAAGCATTAGTTCTATTTCTGAAGCAATATCTTTTAATTCAATATAGGTAGAATCTATACGTTTTTCAATAGCATTAATTTTGTCATAGTAGGGAATAATTCTTGCAGCTGCCTGATGTGCTTCTTTCAAATTGATAAGTACCGAAGCATTATCTTCAGACATGGAATTATGTATAACTGCTAAATTACGTTGAATTTCCTCTGTATGATTTAGCGTTTTTGATTCATTTTCCAATTCAGTCTGTTCACCATCTAGTAGATTTGCTGTTTCTAATTCGTTAAACTGAAAATTAAGGTAATCAAAATCATCTTTTGATTGTAATGCTTCCGTTTTTAAATTTTCAAGTTGTTTTCTTATCTTTTTATAATATATGAACTTTTGATAGTAATTTGCTAATAAATCTGCATTTCCTACATATGAATCAACCACTTTTAATTGAAATTCCGATTGATTTAGGTTCAAATTTTGGTGTTGTGAATGGATATCAATCAATTGCAAACTTAAATCCCTTAATACGTTAAGTGTAACAGGTGTATCATTAATAAATGCACGTGATTTACCTGCCGGGCTAATCTCTCTTCTTAAAATGGTTTCATTAGCATAATCTAACTCATTAACTGTAAAAAACTCGTTCAAACCATAATTAGTTAGAAGAAAATTTCCTTCAACCACACATTTTCGCGTATCATCTTTTAACACACCAGTATCTGCACGTTGCCCAGTTATTAATGACAATGCCCCCATTAATATTGATTTTCCTGCACCGGTTTCACCCGTAATTATGGAAAACCCAGAGAAAAAATCAATTTCGATGGAATCAATTAATGCGTAATTTTTTATGCTTAAAGATTTTATCACTTTTAAATCAGGAATTAATTTTCATTGAAGTTGTAAAAATAGTAATTTCAAGTAAGTTTTTGATATATTTTTCAAATTGTTTACATTTATAGTGTATTAGGTACATTTTTTTAATATTTTATTCTGGATTATTTTTTAAAAGTTTGATTTTTAACTAAATATATTTATTATGTCTGATTTCTTAATTTTCACACTTCTTATAATCTTTGCTTCAACTCCCGTAATGATTTTTGCATTGAGATATCTTTTTAAAGGATCAATATTGTTTACATTTGGAATTTACATGCTGATAAGTATAGATGTACTGCTAATTCTTACATTTTGGGTAGCTAATATTGGATCATTAACTGATTTTTTGTGGGCGTTTCCAATTGGAACTATTTTTCTTGTGGGCACTTTTGTAAGGCTAAGACAAACTGTGAAAATCAATTTGGAATTAATTGAGCAAAAAATCATTTCACTATCAAAAGGAAACCTTACTGATATTATTGAGGGGAACGTGTTAAATAATAAAACAGAAATTGGTAATATTGCCCGAGCAGTCGTAGAGCTAAATTCATCACTATCGAGTATGGTAACAAATATAAAATCACATTCTGAATCAATAGCTGAAGCAAGTCTTCAGTTAAGCTCCAGTTCCGAACAATTATCACAAAGTGCCAGTGAACAAGCCTCTTCTTTTGAAGAAATATCTTCCACCATGGAAGAAATATCGGCAAATATTCAGCAAAATACAGATAATGCAAAAGAAGCAGAAACCATATCAGTTGCTTCTGCCATAGATGTGAATCAGGTGAGCAGCACATCGAAAGAAAGTCTGGAAAACATTAGGAATATTTCTGAAAAAATAACGATTATTAACGACATTGCGTTCCAAACCAATATTTTAGCAATAAATGCTGCAATTGAAGCTGCTGCTGGGGGCGAGCACGGAAAAGGTTTTGCTGTTGTGGCTTTAGAAGTGAAAAAACTGGCTGAAAAAAGTAAAAATGCCGCCGATGAAATAGGTAGCTTAGCTGAAACAAGTGTAAGTGTTACGGTTGAAGCTGAAAAATTAATGGAAAATATTATACCGGGAATTAAAAAGACAGCTGGTCTTGTACAGGAAATAAACATTGCCAGCCAGGAACAAAATAATGGGGCAATACAAATTAATGATGCAGTACAAAAGTTAAATCCTGTCACTCAACAAAATGCGGCTACGGCGGAAGAAACGGCCGCTAATGCCCAGCAGTTAGCTGAGCAGGCAGAGGCATTAAAAAAGATAATATCTTTTTATAAAACAGAAAGGTGAATTTAATTCTTGGTTAATACGTCATAATCTTTAATACGTGACGGATCAATTTCTTTTAGTATCGTGTGTACTTTTGTTTTTTCAGCAGCAAATGAGCCAGCAAATATTTTAACTAATTCCTTATGCTTGGCATCCATAATTACCCTTAAAAGGTACAGGTTAGGGTTCAACCTATACACTTTCTGCAAATAACGTATGCTTTCCGCAATTTCAGCTCTACCTGACTCCAGAGTGGCACTCATTTTATCAAGACCTTGCCTATGATAACGATACATTGCTCTACGTAGTGCACCATTACGACTATTTAGTAAATTTTTAATTAAGAAATACCTATTATCCTGTTTGCGTGCATCAAATGCCTTCCAGCCCTTAAATTGTGATCCTTGTGCATTATCAACAATCTTTTGTGCTTTCTGAAAAAACAGAGTGCCTCCCTCCATTAAAAAAGTATCAAAATCCATTCCTATAATAATATACGCATAATAAGCTAATACAGCAGTTAGGTTTGAACCATGACTACTTTCATTAAAATTAAGATTTTGATTTTCAATATATTCAAAATCAAACTGATTATCCCGTTCCTTAAGGTTTAAAATAGGTGACTCATAAGAGGATTCAAAAACCGGACGGTTTGAAATAACCTGTAATGTTGCTGTATAGCGATTTCCCGAAAATGATGTAATGTTTATTAAAAAGCTACACTTAATTCGTTCATTATTACGAAATTCATAACTTCCCCATTTACGTGAATTCATAAACTGGCTAATATCCCTTTGCATATTTTCAAAAATCTGCCTCGAAACGCCTGTGATTCGAGAATAGTTTACCTGCACACGACAATTAAGCTCCTGGGCATTGGTAATAGTTATGCCACTGAGAACAAGTATCAACAATATGGTTTTTAATTTCATATTTTTTATAAAATAGCTAATTTATAACTTGAAAGAAAAAATTAAGAGTATAAAGTCAATGTCATTTAATTAAGCCTCTGATAGGGTTCAAAACCACTGTCAGGGCATGCATAAAACCCCACCAGCAATTATAATTCCCAGAAAATTGGAGCAGGCTCTGACGGTGTTTGTAATTTAAATTAATAATTTCACTAACTAAACGATATTGAATTATAGCTAATCAAACTATTTATCGCTTACTATTTTTTCAATTTCATCAACAATATCTATTGCAACTTCTGCCTTTGATTTTAACTCAAATTTTTTAATATTATTATCTTTAAATAAAATACTTATTTTATTCGTATTGTGTCCAAATCCCGCACCTTTATCCTGTAAAGAGTTTAGCACAACAAAATCAAGTTTTTTCTTTTCAAGTTTTCCTGCGGCATTTTTCTCTTCATTATCAGTTTCAAGTGCAAAACCAATGAGGATCTGACTTTCTTTTTTCAGATTACCCAGTTCAGCCGCAATATCCTTAGTAGGCTTCAATTCAATATACAGATCATTATCATCAGCTTTACGTTTTATTTTTTTATCAGATGTTCTAACTGGAGTATAATCCGCTACAGCTGCATTCATTATTGCAATATCAGTTTTCGGGAAATAATGCATACAAGCATCAAACATTTCTTTGGCAGATGTTATATTAATAGTAGTTATTCCATTTGGCTTTTCAATACTTACGGGGCCACTAACTAAGATAACTTCCGCACCTCTTTTTTTGCATTCTTCTGCCAGGGCATAGCCCATTTTTCCTGAAGAATAATTCCCAATAAACCGCACAGGATCAATTAATTCATGTGTAGGCCCTGCTGTAATGAGTATATTTTTCCCTGCTAAACTTTGTGTTTTGCTAAAAAAAAAATTTACCTCATTAAAAATAACAATTGGCTCAGCCATTCGTCCCTTTCCTATTAACCCACTTGCTAATTCGCCACTATCAGCATCAATACAAGTATGACCTCTATTAATTAAATTAGTAATATTTTGCTGTGTTGCAGGATGTTGATACATATCCAAGTCCATTGCCGGAGCAAAAAATATTGGGCATTTTGCTGACAAATAACTTGTAAGTAATAAGTTGTCCGCAATTCCATGATTCATTTTCGCAAGAGTATTAGCCGTTGCGGGAGCAATAACCAT
This sequence comes from Bacteroidales bacterium, assembly GCA_029933755.1. Taxonomy (GTDB): domain Bacteria; phylum Bacteroidota; class Bacteroidia; order Bacteroidales; family NBLH01; genus NBLH01. The sequence goes on from JAOZNO010000066.1 coordinate 6,285, forward strand.
TGCATCTGCCCACAAACCTAAATCAACATGACTATTCCAATCTCCGTTTTCTGCATTGAAAAAATCAGTTAAAACTGGATTTTTGGACAAAGTCGCTAATGTCAGAGGTGTAATAAACTCTTTGGCAGCTTCAGTCATTAGCACTTTCACTTCTGCACCAGCTTTAATAAATTCCCGGATAAGGTGAGCCGTTTTATAAGCAGCAATCCCTCCTGTTACACCTATAATGATTTTTTTACCTTTCATAATGGAATAAGGTATTTTTAATTAACATCTATTTTAGCAAGGTATAAATAGTGTTTGTCCATAATGTCCGATTTCTTTCCCGATAATCTCGGGACAGGCTGTTATGCTTGTCTTTCAAATCAGTCATTTACAAAAGTAAACTCTTGATTTTCAAAGCTACTCAAGCCTTGAACTCGAACATTCTGAACGAAACTCTTGACTTTACAGACAGTATCTAAATAATCCCCTGTAAAAGTCAAAAGTAATTGATTTTCAAGATTACACAAACCTTTGAACTTTAAAACATTACCAAACAACTAAGTTACCATACAATTAGCAATTTACTCCACATATAAAACCAAACCTTTTAAGTATTCATTTTCAGGATGGTATATATTAATCGGATGATCAGGTGGTTGAGTAGTTTGGTGTAATATTCTGATATTTCGTTTTGCATCGGCAGCAGCACCGAAAACAATTTTACGGAACAAATCTCGTGTAATTTTTTGTGAACAGGAAAAGGTAAAAACAATTCCACCCGGATTTATTTTCCTAAAAGCAGTAAGGTTTAATTCTTTATACCCACGAGATGCATTCGGAACAGCTTTAGCAGTTTTTGCAAAAGCTGGTGGATCCAGAACAATTAAATCATATTTATTTTCCGTTTTTTTCAAAAATTTGAAAACATCTTCAGCATAAGATTCATGCTTTTCAGGCTTTACACCATTTAATTCAAGATTCTTATCAATTAATTCAATAGCTGCTTTTGATGAATCAACAGAATGCACTAATTCTGCACCAGCCTCTAAAGCATAAAGACTAAAACCACCGCTATAACTAAATGTATTACAAACTTTTGCTCCTTTTGAATATTCTTTAATTAACATTCTGGCATCTCTTTGATCGAGAAAAAAACCTGTTTTTTGTCCGGTTTCAATATTCACCTGAAATTTTACTCCGTTTTCTACAATTTCAATTTCAGGACTCCCTTCCTCTTTTGAAATCCAACCTTTTAAGGTTTTTACACCCTCCAGTCTGCCGGTAACATCTTTTGCTTTCAGATAAACCTTTTTATATCCAAATTCCTCTAAAGCATTAATTATAAAATCTTTTATTAACTCGGTTCCTTTTATCAATAACTGAATAACTACCGTATCATTATAAACATCAGCAATTAAGCCGGGAAAAAAATCACCTTCTGCATTTACCAAACGAAAAGCATTCGTTTGCCCGGATAAAATAAACCTTTCACGTATTACAAATGCTTTCCCTAATTTATCGGTCCAGTATTGTTGCGATAACACATCAGTTTCTTCAGCAGTATATTCAAACACCCTGCAAACAATCTGAGTACCCGGTGCATAAAACCCGTAACCTATCAAGCGATTATCAAAACTATAAACAGATAGTATTTCCCCTATTTCAGCCTCAGGAAGTTCCTGTACAGCACCTGAATAAACCCAGGGATGACGATTTATAAAGGCTCTTTCACGGCCTTTTTTTATTATAAGCTTTTTCATTTATTTTAATTATTTATATCAATCAAACCTAACCCACTAACCACCAACACATTTCACAACTAAACCATTTATCTTTTACACTTCCATTAGGTTTCACAAAGTAAAGAATTATTTAGCAATTAAAAAGCAGTTTTGGTTTCAGCTTCAGGAAATTGTTTAATAAAACGCTATTAATCAGTTTGTTTATTTATTTACATGATAATGTAACTGTTGTACTTTTAACGAAAAGTTGCATTTGTGACTTGAATCTACGCAGGTTTAATTTTTAAGGAGAAATTTTGAAATTGACTAATTTTACCGTAATTTAGATACTAATTTGAAACATTAACTAAAACAAAAAATCATGAGCGCAAAGAGAAAAATACGTATTTCTGTAATTCTTGTATTGTCATTATTAATGATTAATTCAATGAATTTAATAGCACAAAATTTAGATTCATATGGTGACATGAAACGCCCTGCAAATATTGGAAATTCTGATTTTGATAGCTTTAAGAATTCCTGTTTTGACATTTATTATAATTCGCACAAATTGGATAAAAACCTAAAAGTGATTGAGGGGAATTTGGTTAAATATGCTGACGACAAAGACAATATTGATTTTGAATCTTTAGGAAAAGACATTGAGGCATTAAAAAAATCAAAAGAATCAGCAAAAGAATTAAGCACTGACTTAAAAGCGCTTGATGATAAGTCAACATCAATGGTCAAAAATGCAAAAAACCTTAAACCAAGAACAAAATCACCAAAGGCAGTTAAAAACACCAACAATTCAATTAAAGCCCTGAATGATGCGAAAGTAACTTTAAAAGAGGTCAGCGAAAACCAGGTGACACTGCTAAAGACTGCACAGGAACTATTAGGTGATAAGTAAATGTATAAATTGTAACAGATGGCTTAGCCCATCTGTTCAGCAATAATTAAAAGAATTTTGAACTTTTAATCAATATTGGGCTTCGAGCCCGTTGCGGCACCGAAAGGAAGTCCGCTTGCCCCGGTTAAGCTGGGGCTTTTTTTTATTAAATTATCAACAGCAAAGGAGTATTACACTTTTCTTTTTAAGAGTTAATTTTGCACAAAAAAAGCTGAGTAATAACAAACTACCTAACTTTAATATTTATGAAATGACAGATTAAATTAAGCGTGTGCTTTTAATGTAATGGATGTTTCTTTCCTCCAAGTAGTTAATAAAATACTTAAAGCAAACTTCATGTTTACCTACTAATTCCGGTGGAAAAACTCCTTTCTCTGCAAACAAACCATCTAGAAACAGGTTGGCAGCCGCCGTAGCAGTATAACCCGTTGTTCGTGCCATAGAAGATGTATTTGTTTCCTTACAATATTCATCATGCATATTATAAACAACCTCCTCTGCTTGTCCATTGGCATTTTCGCCTTTTAAAGTAATCCTCATCACGGTTAATTCTTCTTCAGTTTCGCCCAATTTCCATTCATTAAAAAGAATTTTACTGGTAAATTCTAAAGGTGAAACTTTTTGACCATTTACCTCAATCTTATCCTCACTAAAAAAACCACTTTCTTTTAACACCCTTACATATTCCACATGGCCCGGATAGCGTAAAGTTTTTTCTTTCATGTTGGGAATATGAGGCATGGTGTAAATTATTGATCTCAGGCCATCGGAGTTAAAAGACTCCAGAGTTCCAACCTTATCAAACGCTACATATTCACAATCTGTTAGAGGCTCACGGACTACCAGTTGGCTATGCTCTACATATCTTGCAGGTCGTGTATATTCCTCAATTACATCAATTGGTGAGAATGGAGCTTTATAGGCGAAAGGCCATTTTTTCACTTTAGGAAGTCCCCCAACCAAACACTCAAAATCGCTTAAGTTCATTTTTTCGTTGTAGTAACCCAATATAATATTATCCATTCCGGGTGCAACACCACAATCTACTATAGCTGTAATATTATGTTCTTTTGCTAAAGCATCCAGCTCCAATGAGTTTTCAGAAAAAAATGCAATATCTATTACATTCATACCTGCTTTAATAATATTTTTTAAAGTTTCGAAACCTAAAAAACCGGGCACTGCATTTATAACCAAATCATGTTTTTTTATAGTAGTTTGCAACTCTGTTTTATTGGTTACATCCAGCGGTTTAATTGTTAAACTGTTATGTTTTTGCTTTATATTATCCAGTACAGTCTGACTTAAATCAGTTAGTGTTACATTATGGTTTTTTGCCATATCTATAGCCATAGCACTGCCTACCATACCGGCACCTAATACGATTACATTACTCATATTAAAAAAGTTAAGATGTTTAAAATGATATTTAAGAATAAAAAACGAGAGGTATTATCGTAGCGTTACAATCCGGGAATTAAAACCCAGGGCATTTCAACAATTCGAACGATCTTTTTGATTAACATAGTACAAAGATGCAAATTATTACAATAGCAAAAAAGGCTAAATTTTATTCTGAGGTGAAGAATCAATAAGCTCGGAGCAAGCTCACGAGGTATGAATTGGAAAGAATTTATTTTGTACGATGCAAGCATCGGGGAACCGACTAAAAGGAGCTCA
>JAOZNO010000755.1 GCA_029933755.1 Bacteroidales bacterium
TGAGAACTGCGTACTCTCTAACAAATTAAAAAGAAGCCTTTTTTTAATAAATATATTCAACTTTATGGACGGACACTAATTAAGCTATGCTGCCAGTCTCTTCTAATCAACTACAGAACACACATCAAGGGATAGCTTCACTGCGTTCGCTATGACGAACAATGAATCATGAGATAGCTTCGTTTCACTCGCTATGACGGACAATAAACGAACTGTTCATAACTCCTGAAAAGTATAATTAACATGCTTTCATCAATACTGAAAAACAAATTACTTTCGTACAACAAAGATTAACTTCTAAAAGCCTTTTGGTGACCTCTAAAAATTCAAAGTTCAAGGCTTTCAAATTTTCATGGCTCGATTTTACTCTTGTAAATGAGTGTCTTGACAAATTTGAGTAACGCAGAAATTTGGATTTGTAGTGGTCACCTTTAACGTTATTTTTATGCAAAATCAGGTATTTAATAGTGATATAATGTATTTACCCGGTGTAGGGCCGAAAAGAGCTGACCTGTTCAAAAAAGAGCTTGAAATAGTCACTATAAAGGATCTCTTATACTACTTTCCTTATAAACACATAGACCGCAGTAAATTCTATAAAATTGAGCAACTAAAAAGTGAAATGTCTCATATTCAGGTCAAAGGAAGAATCACAAGCCTATCTTTGCAAGGACAAAATTACAAACAACGCTTAATAGCTCAATTTTCCGATGAAACAGGCAGTATCGAATTATTATGGTTTAAAGGCATTAAGTGGATCCAACAAAGCTTAAATAAAAATAAAGAATACATACTGTTTGGCAAACCAAGTGCTTTTAATAACAAAATAAACATTGTACACCCCGAACTTGAAGACCTTCAACAATATGAACAAAAAATTTCGTCTTCATTGCAGTCGATATATACTGTTCCTGAAAAATTAAAGAAAAATTACATTACCACTAAAGTAATTGAGAAAATGCAACAAAATGCATTTATAGCTTTAGCAGGAAATATACCTGAATCCTTACCTGAATATCTGTTAAATAGTTTAAAACTACCATCTTTAGGGCAATCGCTAAAACAAATACACTTCCCTGATAATAATGATTTGTTACAAAAAGCTACATTCAGACTAAAATTTGAAGAGCTTTTCTACATTCAGCTTCAGTTATTAAAACAAAAGCACATCCGGAAAGATAAGCATAATGGATTCATTTTTAAGATAGTAGGTGATAAATTCAATCGCTTTTTTAAAGAAAAACTACCCTTTGACTTAACCGGGGCACAAAAAAAGGTTATAAAAGAAATTCGTAAAGACTTAGGAGATGGAAAGCAGATGAACAGGCTATTACAGGGAGATGTTGGCAGCGGAAAAACACTTGTTGCTCTAATGGTAATGCTCATTGCTATTGATAATGGCTATCAGTGCAGCCTAATGGCACCTACAGAGATACTGGCAAAGCAACACTTTAACAGTATATCTAAAATGCTGGATGGCTTAGATTTAAACATTAATTTGCTCACAGGATCAAGCAAAGCTAAAGAGCGAAAACTTATTCATTCTGAGCTAATTGAGAATAAAACAAATATACTTATAGGTACACATGCACTTATTGAGGACAAAGTCAAATTTCACAATCTGGGATTAGTCATAATTGATGAACAACATAGGTTTGGCGTGGCACAGAGAGCAAAACTATGGAAAAAAAACACATCTCCACCACATGTTTTAGTTATGACGGCAACCCCAATTCCACGTACACTAGCTATGACCCTGTATGGTGATTTAGATGTGTCGGTTATCGATGAACTGCCACCCGGCAGAAAGCCTATAAAGACCACACATATGTTTGACTCCAAAAGACTTAGACTGTTTTCATTTATAAAAAAAGAAGTTAAATCAGGCAGGCAGGTTTATATTGTGTACCCTTTAATTAAAGAATCAGAAACGCTTGATTATAAGGATTTAGAGGATGGGTACGAGAGTATAAGCCGGGCATTCCCCTCGCCTGAGTATACCATAAGTGTGGTTCACGGACAGATGAAACCGGCTGAAAAAGAGAAGGCTATGCAACTATTTGTTAAAGGTCAAGCTCAAATAATGGTTTCAACCACCGTAATTGAAGTAGGTGTAGATGTACCAAATGCATCAGTAATGGTAATTGAAAGTGCTGAAAAATTTGGGCTATCTCAGCTACATCAGCTCAGAGGTCGTGTGGGACGTGGTTCTGAGCAATCCTGGTGTGTTCTAATGAGCTCTTTCAAATTATCACACGAAGCCAGAAAAAGAATCTCAACCATGGTGAGTACGAATGATGGCTTTGAAATAGCAGAAGTTGATCTAAAATTAAGAGGCCCCGGTGATATAGAGGGTACACAACAAAGTGGAATTGCCTTTGATTTAAAGATAGCCAACCTTGCAAAAGACAATCACATACTTGAAATTGCCCGAAACAAGGCTATTGAGATACTAAGAGATGACTCAAAATTGGAAAGCACACAGAATCAGGTACTTACAAAACAACTCAAATTAAAAACTATGCACAAAGTTAATTGGGGTCTAATTAGCTAACTTACAATATCATAACTATACTTAACTTTATATACACTTTAATAATACTCCACTAATATTGCTAATTACTGTAAGTTCCTGACTTTTATTTAAATAGATGAAAAATATAAAAAAGCACGTAGTTTTACCATCCAAAACTTCTATCCAGACAATATATTATCATAAATCCCTAATGGA
>JAOZNO010000756.1 GCA_029933755.1 Bacteroidales bacterium
TTTCATACTTATTTTGCTGGTTATTAAATGTTTATGAAGTCCGAAACTTCAGTTAATATAATTCTATTGTTTTATTTCCACAAATTTGTAGTAATACCTATTTTTTAACTTTAAATGATTATTCCATGCAAATAAAAAGAGCAAATATTGATCATGTAAAATCAATAATAGATTTTCAAAAAAAAATGGCCAAAGAAACAGAAAGTATTGATTTAAATCCAGAAATATTGTCAAAAGGTGTACAGGCTGTATTTGATGATTCTTCAAAAGGCATTTATTATGTAGCTATTGATAACAACAAGGTAATTGCATCATTACTTACTACTTATGAATGGAGTGATTGGCGTAACGGATGCATACTGTGGATACAATCTGTGTATGTTCTGCCAGAATACAGAGGGAAAGGCGTTTTTAGTAAAATGTACCAACACTTAAAATCTATGGCAGAAAATTCTGATGAATATTTGGGCTTAAGGCTTTATGTTGACCGTACAAATGTAAAAGCCCAAAAGGTTTATGACAAAATAGGCATGGATGGGGAGCATTATAAAATGTATGAATGGTTTAAGTAGTGCCTCTTAGAAAACGCCAATAGCTACGTTATGCTCATCTTGAAAACAGTCATCTACAAAAGTAAACTCCCTGACTTTCAAGATTTCACAAGCCTTGCTCTTGACGATTTCTAAAAGCCACTTGAAAAAAGAGTAGTTTTCTTAGATACACTAAGTAGAATTCAATAAAAATTTAACTATTTTTTAAAACTCAAATTTAATGTTACAAAACCTTATCATCAATCATTTTGTTTTTTCAAACTTAATGCATACATTTATATCCTTATATACTTATTTACATTTACATAAATAATCAATGGCAAAAGTTGTAGTATTAGGTGCGGGAATTTCAGGGCATACAGCAGCCTTGTATTTAAAAAGAAGTTTAAAAAAGGATCATGAAGTAATCGTTGTTAGTCCTAATAGCAACTATCAATGGGTTCCGTCAAACATATGGGTTGGCCTTGGTTTAATGACACCTGAACAGGTGAAGTTCAAATTAGCACCAATTTATAAAAAAAATGGAATCCAATATAAACAGGCTCTTGCAGTTTCAATACATCCTGAAGGTAATGAGTCGCATGAAAAGCCATTCGTAAAAATCAAGCATGTATCCGAAGACCAGAAAGATCAGGAAGAAGAAGTTGAGTATGATTTTTTGGTTAACGGAACAGGGCCGAAATTAAATTTTGCAGCAACTGAAGGGCTTGGGCCTGATAAATTTACAAACTCAGTATGCACATACGATCATGCTGCTCATTCATGGAATAATCTTGAACTGGCATTTAAAAAGATGGAAGCCGGTGAAAGACAATCATTTCTTGTTGGAACAGGACATCCTATGGCAACTTGTCAAGGTGCAGCATTCGAATACATACTAAATATAGCTTTTGAGGTTACCAAAAGAAAACTAAACCACCTGGCGGACATGTGGTGGATATCAAATGAATACGAATTAGGAGATTTTGGAATGGGTGGTGCCTACGTTAAAAGAGGTGGATACATTACCCCAACAAAAATTTTCACAGAATCTATATTTAAAGAGTACGGTATACGCTGGATAAAACGAGCTGGTGTAACTAAGATCGAAAAAGGAATTGCTCATTATGAAAATCTGGAAGGTGAATATCTGACAAAAGAGTTTGATTTTGCTATGTTAATTCCGGGCTTTGCAGGGGCAGGAATGAAAGCTTTTGACAAAAATAATGATGATATAACAAGCAAAGTATTTGTGGCAAACGGGATGATGAAAGTTGATGCAGACTATACTCCTAAACCTTATGAGGAATGGTCGGCTGCTGACTGGCCATCAATATATCAAAACCCTGATTACGACAACATGTATGCATCAGGTATCGCTTTTGCGCCACCACATACCATGTCAAAACCTATGAAAAGCAAAAATGGAACCCCAATTACTCCTACCCCTCCAAGAACAGGAATGCCTTCTGGTGTTATTGGTAAAATTGTTGCTGAAAATGTTGCACACAGAATCAAAACGGGCAAAAACGAACATCCTCACAAAGCCTCTATGGCGAAAATGGGAGCTGCATGTATCGTTTCAGCAGGATATGGAATCAGACAAGGACAAGCTGCTGTAATGACGGTTTACCCAATAGTGCCGGACTATGATAAATACCCAAAATGGGGACGTGACATTAAGCATACAGTTGGGGAAGTTGGACTTGCCGGACATTGGATGAAATTATTCATGCATTATATGTTCCTATACAAAGCAAAGGCGAAACCTTTATGGTGGATGATTCCTGAATAAAGGCAAACTCAAAAAGCTTTGTCTAAAAATCAAGAGAAAAATACACAAATCACAAATAAAGAGAGTTATGATAACAAAAGGTAAAACAAAAAATATCCCTTATAGTAATATATCTTACGGAACAGAACCTACAAGAATGACTAAATTTTGGAGAAGGTGTTTTATAAAGCAAATCATTCGTTTCTTCATGCTTAATTTAAGAATAATGCGTATTGTTGTTGGTGGACACTCATAAGTATTGGTAATTAGTTTATTGGTAATTACTAAAGTTTCGCACTAGATAAAATTGAGATTAATTATCTATTATACAACTATTTATATCGGCTTAAATTCTTTGTGGAGCCTTTGCGTTTCTTTGCGGAATAGCTATTACACAGAGTTTCACAAAGAATACGCAAAGATACAC
>JAOZNO010000757.1 GCA_029933755.1 Bacteroidales bacterium
GCTTTTTGGTACATATCCAAACGCTCTTTATTTGTATTGGAAAAGTCACCAATGGTTTCATATAATTTGGCAAGATCATTACAACTTTCAATATAATCCGGATGTTCTTTACCCAGGACTCTTTCTCTAATATTTTTTACTTCTGAATAAAGCAATTTCGCTTTTTCGTATTTTTTCGTATCAAAATATAATCCGGCAAGATTGCTACAATCCGTAGCATAATCAGAATTTTCTGTTCCAAGAACTTTTTCATCTATTTCTTTTATCTCAATATAAAGCAGTTCAGCTTTTTGGTAATCCTTCATATAATCAAGCAACACAGCTAAATCGATACAACTAATCACATAATTTTCATGTAGTTTGCCAAATTCAATTTCTGCTTGCTTTCTTGCCTTTTCAGCAAACTCCATTGCCTTTTTATAATAACCGGCATCATAATATTTAGTAGTTTGATTATATAAATCTTCCCACTTCTGTGCTTTTGCAATGGTTGTTGCCTGAAGTATTAATATTGAAAATACAAATACACCGAAAAAAAAATTATTTTTGTTCATAGCATATGGTTTTTGTAGTGTGAGACTTGGTATTTTGAGCTGCTTTTCCCAAATTTACGAATAATTATTGATTTTTGTTCGATGTGCAGTTTTTATTGTCTGTTCAATAATAGTAAATCTATTTATGAAAAACCTAAACAACAAACTGATTATTTGTCCCTGGGTTAGGAACTTTAATACAGATAATAAAACATAACACAGCAGCAAAATTTGTAAAAAATAATAAGTTTCCATATATTTACAACAAGTAGTGTCTTTTTGAAAACGCCAATAACTGCGTTATGCTAGTTTTGAAAACAGTTACTTCGACAAGCTCAGCACAAAGTATTTACAAAAGTAAACGCCTTGATTTTCAAAACTTCACAAGCTTCCGCAGTAGCGGAACAGGCTTTATTCTTGATAATTTCAAAAAGACACTTGAAAAAAGGTAGTTTTCTTAGTAACAATAAGTAAGCTTTTGAAATAAACTTAATTATGAAACAGCTACTCATCTTCATTCTATTTGTTTTAATTAGCATTAGCCACACTTTTGCACAAACAGGTAGCATAGAAATTAAAAATGATCACTATGGAATTGTTGATACCAAATCTAAAAAGCTTATAGCTAATTATATTTATGAAGATATTGAAATAGTACACGGTACAGGTTATCTTGTAATGAAAAATGAAAAAATTGGCTTGCTCAACAAAAGTGGTAAAGTAATTTTTGATTGTGTTTATGTAGAAATTAATCCTTTACTAGACAATCCTAATTATGTAATTGTTGAAAATGTAAATAATAGTTTATCGGTATACAGTATTAAAGATAAGAAGTTTATTTTCAGCAAATTTACGGCAGACATGAGGAATACACTTTGTGGCCCTTATGATGAATTTACGGGCACCATTACAAAGACAATTATTACGGTAACTAAGAATGGAAAATCTGGTATATTAGAATTACCTTCAAAAATAATCTTACCCATTGAATATGATGAAATAATTGCTTGTGAATCTAAACGAGGAGTTGTTATCATGAAGAAAAATAACAAATACCGTTTTTATAACCTTAAAAACAAACAGTTACTCAGCCCTGCGTTTGAGGTGAATGGAGATGAAAAAAATTTACCGATCCAAAATGGCGCTTGTTATGCCGAATCAACAGATTTTTTCCCAGCAAAAATAAAAGGGAAATGGGGGCTAATGAATATGAATGGTAAATTTAAAATACCCCCCAAATTTGATAAAATAAGAATAAGCCCTTATGTTACAGGAAAAAATGCTTTTACAGTAGTTTATTTACAAAATAAATGGTTCACCCATAATTATGGAAAAATGAAACCCTTTAATATTGACTATTTTTTAGGGTTTTGGTATAATTATGCAGTTATTATGAAAAATGAAAAAGTGCTGTTTTACAATACCAAAGAAGTAAAACTTATTGAAATTAAGCTGAAAAATCAGAATGATAGTAAAATAAAAGCATTAAGCAAAAATGGTAGTTTCGGTGTGGTTTCATATAAGTCAAAGCTTATCTTAGATTTTGAATATCAACATATTGAAATTAGTAAAGGCCTTATCTTCGCAAAAAACAATAATAAATATGCATTATTAAACGCTGAAGGAAAAGCTCTAACAACTCATAAATACGATGAAATAAGAATGGGCTGGGCTAGTGACCAGACACTTATAATAAAACAATACGGTAAATATGGACTTATGTCCTTTGAAGGCATTGTAATTATTAAGCCAAAATACACATTTATATCAAATTTTGTTAATGGTAAAGCAAGCGCAAAGCTTTACAAAACAGAGTTTGAAATAGATACAAAAGGGAATAAGATTAATTAGAGCATGTCCATGTCGGTATTTTTCTTAATTTCATCCCGAAAAATCGGGACAGGTCGTGTTTTACAATTTTGGAACGAGAACAGCCTTCAGTTTCAGGTTGCTGAGCAAAGTTGAAGTATCAGTAGGCAGAAAAGATACTGTACTACAAGAAGTTGCCAACTGAATAGGCTCTGGTTTCAATATTCTGGGATGCCGATAATTATCTTCTATGAGCCTGTCCGACTTTCGGCGGATTAATTTACAGGTCATTAAGTCATTGGTAATTAAAAATAGATATTAATGGCTCTGGTTTAAATGTTCTGTGATATTTAATAAGTTAAGCTTTGCACTAATGACCCCTAAATC
>JAOZNO010000758.1 GCA_029933755.1 Bacteroidales bacterium
TAGTTCGCCATTAGTAGAAGAAGATTATTGGTTTAAGTATATCACAAAGCATTTTAATTCATATACCGAAAAAATACCACAACAAAAGGTTTATCTTCAACTTGACTGCGAGGAGTATATTATTGGAAGCACTTTATGGTATAAGGCTTATGTGCTAAATTCTAAAGAATTAAAACCAAATTTGATAAGTGAGAACCTATACGTTGAACTTATTTCGCCGGGAAAGAAGGTTTTTATGCAACAATTGCTAAAGTTGGAAGATGGTGTAGCTAATGGTGATTTCCCAATGCATGATACTTTGGCAACAGGTAACTACCTGATAAGGGCATATACTACGAATATGAAGAACTATGGAAAGGATTATCTTTTCTCAAAGGAAATTAGAATTATAAATCACCAAAAGCTATATTATTCCAAACTAATTCATAAAAAAGCTAAAAAAATTGTAAAAGAGATGTCTGATATTGATTTGCAATTTTTTCCCGAAGGAGGAGCATTCGTAAATAATATGAATGGGAAGCTGGCATTTAAAGCAATTAATCCACAGGGTGTAGGTGTTGATGTAGAAGGGAAAATATTTACAAAAAAAGGAGGGGAAATAAGTTCATTCAAAAGTACTCATTTAGGAATGGGCATAATTGATTTTACAGCTGAAAGTGGATTGGAATATTATGCAGTTATTGAGAAACCAAAAGGTATAAAAACAAAATTTAAATTACCGGAATCAATTAAGGAAGGCTACGTGATTTCTGTAAATAGTGAGCATGAAAAAAATATAAAAATTCAAATTAGGACAAACAAGCGATTTGCAAGTGACAGAACAGCTAAAACGGTCTATTTATTTGCACAAAGTGGAGGAAAAATTTATTATAAATCCAGGCTCTTATTTGAGAATAATGAAATAAACCTACAAATACCTAAAACTGATTTTCCTACAGGAGTTGTTCATTTTACCCTTTTTGATGGGTATGGAAAACCATATTGTGAGCGTTTGGCTTTTGTTAATCAAAAAGATTTTCTTGATATTGAAATAAAGCTGGATAGAGAGAGTTACAAAACCAGGGAAAAGGTAAAATTGGATATTTCGGTTAAAGATGAAAAGGGAATACCTGTTAGAGCAAACCTATCTGTTTCAATTAGAAATAAATCACGAATAATAGATGTTTCATTAGATGAAAGTAATATCATAAGTTCATTTTTTTTACAAGCAGATATAAAGGGGCATATTGAAAATCAACAATATTATTTTACGGATGCACAAAATGCACAAAAGGATTTAGATATACTTTTATTGACACAAGCCTGGAGAAAATTTAAGTGGGAAGATATTTTACAGGATTCTATTATTGAACCGGAATTTGGAATAGAAAAAGACATAAGTATTAGTGGTCGTATGACAAAATACTTGTTTGATATTTCAGCAAAAAATGCATCTGTAGAATTAACCTTCCTGAATAAATTTAACGATGTATACAAAACCGTTTGTGATGATAAAGGACGATTCTCATTTAATGGGCTTGACTATAATGATACTTTAGATGTGCTTTTAGAATTCAGAAGTTACGTAGGGCGTAAAAATATTATGGCTATTTTAGATGAAAGCCGTGATATAGGAATTAATTTTAGTCCTTTTGTAGGTTTTTATCTTGACAGTTTGCTTATTAGACATAAAGTTGATTATGTGCCAGTAGTTGAGGAAGAAGACCCTAATAAACCCAAAGATTTTAAGATTTATAGCAAAGCAAGTCAGGTTATAAAGTTTGACGATGTTCATTATTCCAATTATGCAAATGTTATGGATGCCATTAGGGGGAAAGTGCCTGGTCTTCAGGTAGGTTCAAATGGTGCCATGTTAAGAGGGCCAAACAGCATCATGATGAGCAATGAACCACTTTATCTTGTTGATGGAATGGCTACAACATTTTCAGATGTTCAATCAATAAATGTAAATGAAATTGACCGGGTAGAAATATTAAAAGGGCCATCAGCTGCAATTTTTGGATCAAGAGGTTCTAATGGCGTAATTGCGATATATACTAAAAGTGGTTATTATTATAAAAGAGGAGAATTAAGGTTTAAAATACTTGGATATCATAGTCCAAAAACTTTTTATGTGCCAAAATATACTATTAATAATATAGATCGTAAGAAAAAGGATTATCGAACAACTGTTTACTGGAAGCCCATTGCCAAAACAGACAAAAATGGAAATGCGTTTATCGAATTTTACCAATCGGATATTCAGGATGATTTTGAAATTGTTATTGAAGGAATGTCAGAAAATGGAAAAGTTGGTAGTTTTTCGAGCTTTTATAAGGTTGAAGAAAGGTAAGAACTCAGATTTTAATAAATGTAAAACGCTGCAATCAGAAGATATGCAGCGTTTTGTGTTTTAGTCTTGTCGCCTTCGTTGGGCTTAGGCTCCGCCTGAGTCTAATTATTATTTCAGGCTTTGCCTGAGTATTAATCTTAGCCTGATTAATTCATAAACTCATTAGATACTTTATTAATTGTCTATAAATAAGCAATTTAAAACAACCCTGATTTTCCTGTTTTTTCATTAAATTTGGGGCATAAAAAAGGGCGGTAACCACTCCGCCCTGTACTTTAAACCTAATTACTAACTTAAACTTGTTATGAAACCCTCAAAGAGGGACTTTTATGAAAAAATCTATTTCTATTTGTTTTTGTTGATGCAAAGATAAATGCGAATTGTGTTAAATTCATT
>JAOZNO010000759.1 GCA_029933755.1 Bacteroidales bacterium
ACACATTCGCAGGAACTAGCCAATAAAATGGATGTAGTTTATGAATTGGTAGATGGGAAATTGGTGAAAATCCAAAAATAATTCAAGCATATTTGAAAAAAAGTCAAAGCTTAAGGAGTTCAGCTAAAAACCTATGAGTTTCATAAAAGCTCCCTCAACCTTAGCCTTTTTAATATCACATAACTAAAATAAAAATGTCATTTTACAAATTCATTCTAAAAACCCTGTGGTATTTCAGGCGACAACATTTAGCTGTTTTAGCAGGTACCATTTTAAGTACAGCCGTATTAACCGGAGCATTAATTGTTGGTGATTCAGTAAAATACACCTTAAATCAATTGGTGGAAAACAGGCTTGGTTCTGCAAAATTTGCTTTGCAAACGGGTGACCGTTTTGTTCGTACTAAATTAGCTAATGAAATCTCAAAAAAATTAAATATTCAGGCAGCTTCATTACTAATAGTTCAGGGAATTGCTATAAATTCTGAAACAGGATACAGAATTAATTCTGCTAATATATTGGGAGTTAAAAATAGTTTCTGGCAACTTTCAAATAAAAAAATGCCTGAATTAAAAGCTGATGAAGTGATAATCAGTACGAATACGGCACAAAAACTAAACTTACAAATTGGTGATGAGTTTTTACTGAGGGTACAAAATGCTGATGTAATTCCACTGAATGCACCTTTTGTTTCACAAGAAAACAATTCAATAGCATTAAGATTGAAAATTATCGCTTTTGCTGATGATGAGTCCCTTGGACGATTTAGCTTAAAAAGCAATCAGGCAGTACCTAACAATATTTTTATTTCACATGATTTTTTATCCGATAAGCTGAAATTGCAAGGCCTTTCAAATTTAATTATTGTTGCTGACGATGAAAACCAAGAGCTAAATTCAACAAAATTAGATAAAGCCCTAAAGGAAGTTTGGCAATTAGAAGATGTAGGAATTAAAATTAAGGAATTAAAAAATCAGGGAAAGTACGAGTTATTATCAAGCAGAATATTTATTGATAAAGAAATTTCAAAGGCTGTAGCTGATATAAAAATTCAAAATGAGCTGGTTTTAACATACCTTGTCAACTCAATTGGTTTTAATAATAAAGAAACACCTTATTCATTTGTAACAGCTACCACAGAACCAATTTTATCAGAGCAATTATCAAATAATGAAATCATTATTAATGAATGGCTTGCAGATGATTTACAAGTAAAAAAAGGGGATTCAATTGAGCTTAAATACTTTATTATAGGCTCATTACGCACACTTGCAGAAGAAAGCAAAAGTTTTATTATCAAGGGTATAGTTCCTACACAAAGTGCCGTATTGAATAATTCATTAATGCCTTCATTTCCGGGTTTATCCGATGCAGGAAATTGTCGTGATTGGGAAACGGGAATACCTATTGATTTAGATAAAATACGGGACAAAGATGAGGAGTATTGGAATGACTACCATGGTACACCTAAAGCATTTATTTCATCAGAAATGGGGCAGCAATTATGGAATAATAAATTTGGTAATTACACGGCTATCCGGTTTGATAAAACTAATATTGAGCAATCTAAACTACAAAATGACTTATTGAAAAAGTTAAATCCGGTAGATTTTAAATTCGTATTTTCTGATGTAAAAACACGGGGTGTAAATTCTGTAAATAATTCGGTAGATTTTGGAGAACTCTTTTTAAGCCTTAGTTTTTTTGTTATTGTAGCAGGTATTCTTCTAACTGTTCTCATTTACTCATTAAATACCGAATCGCGAAAAAAGGAAACTGGTATTTTAGCAGGTTTAGGCTTTAAAAAAAGTCAAATATTAAAAATTCGCTTTGCTGAATCAATTATCATCATCGTTTTAGGTGGAATATTAGGCTCTCTTATAGGAATTATTTATAATTATGGAATTATTGCCAGTCTAAATTCAATTTGGCAAGATGCTGTTAAAACCAACTCGCTACAAATATTTATTGATCCAAATACGCTTATAACTGGTGCAATTAGTGGAATTCTGATTGCATTAATAGCGATTTATTTTGTAACCGTAAAAAGTCTTAAAAATCCAATAGCCAGTTTGGTAAAAGAAAGTGCAGCTACCGAAAAATCAATAGATAAAATAAGTATTGTAAATAAACTATTGAGTATTATTGGGATTTTTGGCTCAGCAAGCCTTGTACTATACTCATTATTGACTTCCGTAGATCAAAATGCTGCTTTGTTCTTATCAGCCGGTGCTTTGTTTATATTAGGTAGTGTTTCACTATTAAATCAGTATTTTAAAAATTCAGCTTTAAAAATTACGAACAAACCCTTTGATTTAAGATTTTTAGCATTAAAAAATGCTGGAAAAAATAAAGGAAGAAGTCTTGCCATAGTGGTTTTATTAGCTTTAGGAGCTTTTACAATTATCATAACCAGTGCAAACCGAAAAACATTTCATGCAGTTGAAAATATGAATAGTTCCGGTACTGGCGGTTATGTGTTCTGGGCTGAAACAACTTTACCTATTTTATACAACTTAAATACTTCTGAAGGTAAAAAAAGCTTAGGGCTAGAAAATGAAAAGTCTCTGGAAGAAACCCGTTTTGTTCAGTTTCACAGCTTGGATGGTGACGATGCCAGTTGCCTAAACCTAAATCAGGTGCAAAACCCAAGAATCCTAGGTATTAATCCTGATGAATTGACAAAAAAACAAGCATTTTCTTTTGCAAAATTGTATAAGGGTATTTC
>JAOZNO010000067.1 GCA_029933755.1 Bacteroidales bacterium
CATCTATTTTTTCATTACTTAAGTTATATACTCGTTCAAACTCGTATGCAGCAACCGTAGGTGACCATTCTTCAATAAATATTTTGTATAATATGTTAATGTCCCCATTTTCAACTTTTGTTTGTAGCTCTTCTGTATGTCCTTTATGAAACAGCAGTGCATTAACATCGCCTTTATCACCTTCAATTAATACATAATTACCTTTGGGAAATGCATTCAGAGCATATTGCGCCTGCAGTTTACCTATTTGGTAACCATCAAATCCTACATAATAATCTAATTCTGCATTTTTAATTAGCCGGTCATAGGCAATAACTTTTACATTTTTTTTATGGGCTTCACGCACAATGGATGCTGCAGTATTTACATTCGAAGGAACAATTACCAAAACATCTACACCTTGCATTATTAATTCTTTTGCCTGTTGTAGCTGAACTGCTTCATTTCCATTAGATTCTTTAATAATTACTTCTCCACCAAGTTCCTTCACTCGATTTTCAAAATAGGTTTTATCCTGAATCCATCTAGCAGAATTATGAGATTCCATTGAAAAACCGATCTTTATTCCTTTTTGTTCATTACAGGATATTTGTGAAAAAGAAAAGATCAATAAGAACACAGCTAAATTGAATATTTTCATATTAATTAGGTATATGGTTAATAATACTTCGTTAAATTTTTGTTTCTCGCAAAGCCGCAAAGTCGCAAAGCTTTGATTTTTAATGAATTAGAATTATTTTCTATTAATCATAATTATTTAGAAATCAGGCGGTTACAAAAAAGTGCCGAACTGTTGGGTTAAACAAATATAAAAAAAAACTTTATTAGTTACTACTTCTTATTTTTTTGTAAAAATAAGGTTTTTAATTATTATAAAAATTATTAATTTTCATTTTTTAATATTAAATTGTATATTTCGGTGGGCTTAAAATAATCAAATATACATATTCAAATGAATTGGAAAGATATTAAAATACCTATAAAATTACTGATAGCATCAGGAATTACTTTGATATTATCTATAATTATTGGCGGTATTGGTATTACTAATTTGAATAAAATTAACGATAATACAAAAGATATTGCTTTGTACTACCTTCCGGTTGTAAATAATTCATATAAAGTAGATAAGCATTGGCATGAGGCTATTACTTATTTAACCGAATATAATTATACAGGGAATCAATACTTTAGTGATAAAGTTTTGCTTAGATCAGAAAGGACACTATCGGCTATTGGTGAAATATTATTAAAAGGAAAGGAAGCGAATCTTAATGAGGAAAGTTTAGAAAAATTATCTGGAATTCAGGCACAAATTATTGATTTTTTGAGTGTTTTTAATGAGTATCAGAAAAAAGTAGAAGAAATTAATGTGCAAATCTTAATTATAGAGGAATCTGAGCGAAAGCTATTATCGAATAATTTTGATCAGGGACTTAAAAAAGATATTGTTGAAATATCTCATTTTCTAAGTTATATCCGGCTTGAAAGATTACCACGAAAAGTAAAGGATTTGGATCAGATGCTTTCTGCCTTGAACAGAAAGGCTGGTTCTCGTACTAATGGTGTGATAACAAGTAATATTAATAAATTAAGTTCTGAAATAAAAAAATATGGACAAGCTTACATCGCAGCCAGAAAGTTAGAACTTAAAACCACTGAAATTAGTACGAATGTACTTGGTGATGTTAAAGGAATTACCGATGTAGTTTTGGATTTATTTACTGAGAACGCAGAAAAGGCAAATCAAATTACGCTTAGTGCTAAAATAAGTTTATATATTTCAATAATTGTAGTATTGATATTGGGTATAGTTGTTACTTATTTTATTAGTCGTTCTATAACACAACCCATTAATAATAGTGTTAAAATTGCCAAAAAAATTGCTGCTGGTGATTTAACAAAAATGATTAAAATTGATCGTAACGATGAAGTTGGAGATTTAATTAAGGCACTAAATTTAATTATTGAAAGCACAAATAAAGTAATTGGAAATATAAAGGAAAGTGCCAATCAAATTGGAGATGCCAGTTTACGACTTAATTTAAATTCGCAGGAATTATCAAGCGGGGCTAATGAGCAAGCATCAGCTGCTGAGGAAGTTGCTGCTTCAATGGAAGAAATGTCTGCAAATATTCAGCAGAATGCTGATAATGCTAAGACTACTGGAAAAATGGCACGCAATTCAGCAATAGGGATAATTAATGGAAACGAAGCTGCAAAACGAGCTATTGATTCAATGAAGGATATTGCTGACAAGGTAGGTGTTATTAGCGAAATTGCTTTCCAAACGAATTTGTTAGCATTAAATGCTGCAGTTGAAGCTGCCAGGGCAGGAGCTTCGGGTAAAGGGTTTTCAGTGGTTGCTTCTGAGGTTCGTAAACTAGCAGAAAGAAGTCAGAAAGCTGCTACCGAAATCGAAAAACGCTCAAAAGATACCGTACAAATATCTACTACAGCAGGTGAGTTATTAGATAAAGTAACACCAAAAATTGAAAAAACATCTGAACTTATTGATAATATCGCTTTATCAAGTACCGAACAATTAAGTGGTGTTAATCAGATAAATAATGCAATGGGGCAACTTAATAATGTAACTCAACAAAATGTGAGTAGCTCAGAACAGCTTGCTTCAAGTGCTGAAGAGCTATCTGCACAGGCAGCACAATTAAAAGAAATAATATCATTTTTTAAGATAGACTCAAATGATATTTATGTTAAAGAAAATATAGGTTTGGAAGCAGTTAAAGAGTTAACTGGGGAGCATAAGTTAGAAAAAGATACTGTTAAACCTGATATTATTTCTGAAAAGAAATCGGCTACAACCGAGGGATATAAATTAAATTTGGGGCTTGACAATAAAGTAGATGATGATTTTGAGAGCTTTTAACTAAGGGATAGTAACGAAATAATTTGTGCAATTTAAAGGCTGTTTATTCCGCAACAAACCCTAAATTCTATAGAAAAGAATAACATTTAATTGATAATAACTATTATTAATTTTTCTATAAAAGATGAAGTGGGGTTCAATTCTTTTTGTTTCTTCACTAATAATTATCTTTGATGTTTGTACCGAAGACAAATTTCCCTGATTTTCAATTTCAAGATTACCTTGACTGGTAATTTTACTTTTCAATTGATTTTCTATTTCTGTACGGGCAATTTGCATACCTTTTAAAATTCCATTTCCTAAATTTTTTGTTTCCAGTATAGTGCTACCACTTATATATTCATTATTAATTTCGAAAGTTTTTAAACTTGAAAATGCACTTTTAATATCCGTAAAGTCGTAAGCAGACCAATTTTCTTTTACTAACTTTTTTTGCCTTTTTCTATCCTGTTTGTTTAACCTTATTTGGGTATAGCTAGAATTTGTTGATTTATCAGTTTTCTTAAGCTTTATTTTAATATAATTCGCTTGCAAATTAATATCCTCAATGAAAATATTTAGGGGTTCTGTATCAAACTTTCTGGATGACAGAATAAAATTATTTGAAGAGCCAATTTCATTAAGCTTATTTATATTTCCTTGCTCAAGAGTAATAAGCTGATTTGCTTTATTTTTATTTAAAACAGACTTAAAACTTAATTGGTCAGAAAGTTCAAATACATATGCTGCCCATAAACCTGAAGAAAATGAGGAATAATAGGTTGTATTATGTTCATTATTAGAATCCGGTGATGCGAAATAATTTCTATAAATATTTTTAAACTGTACTTCTTTTAAATTGTTGTTATATAAAAAATCAGATTTAATATCATATTTTTTATCCTTTCTATTAATCTTATACACTTCTTGCAATGAGTCGTTTATATTTGATATTATTTCAAGCTCATCTATGAAAACAGGAAATATATTATTCTCTTTCTGAAACCCTGTTCTTCTAATTATAGTATAATTGAAAGAAATGTCATGTTTATTAACTGATGATGTATTTTTTATTAAAACACAACATTCATTATATCGTGTAAACTCCTTTTTTTCAATCTGAATTGAATCGGGTATTTCAAAAGCTCCTTTAATAATACTGGTGTAGAGAATGGTTTCAATACTTGTGGCATCTTGTATTTTTTCCTGCCCATTCACCATTGCCACACTGGTAAGCGAACTATATTTACTATTATTGAAAATTCCATAATTAATTAATGCTCTAATTTTAGCCTGTTTAAATGCAGAAATACTATCCATATCCGGATCAGAAATACCTACTGAATAGTTTGAACTATTATAGTATTCACTGTTAAAGACCCATGCAGGGAAAGAGGCTGAGTTCTGAGAGTAAAGAACTGAAAAATAAATTAACTGAATGAATAGAACGAAAGTTGTTTTCATAAACTATATGCTTGTGCTACAAAAATAACGAATATTTATGCCTTGTTGATATACTTTTACTAAATAAAAAATCCCTAAACTAAAGTTCAGGGATTTTTTAGATAATATTGTTCGAATAGCTTACGAAAATGCTCTCTTTTACGAAAAAAACGAATATTATTTACATTTTAATAATTTTGAATTCGGTTCTTCTATTTTCCTGGTGTTCTTTTTCTGTACAGGGTACTTTTCGGCTTCCTTCACATGCACAATGATTAATTAACTTGCTTTCACCATAACCTTTTCCAAAAATACGATCAGGGTAGCTAATTCGTTCTCTTACATATTTCGCTGATGATTTTGCTCGTCGGTCAGATAATGATCGGTTATAGGCGGCACTTGCCCGACAATCGGTATGCGAACCCAGTTCAATAACCATCGTTTGGTTTTCATTCATAACTTTAACAATTTTATCAAGTTCAATGGCTGCATCAGGTCTTATATTTGACTTATTCAGGTCAAAATATATTGGGTTTATATCAATAATTTTAGATAAATCCATACCCACTTCAATTGCATTCATAACAATATTCAAATCTTCATGCATATTATATTGTCCCGGACGGTAAATAAGCTGGTTATAACTAAAACTCTCGGTTAAGTAACCTTTTCTCTCAAGTTTTAACTGATAGCTTAAGCTGTCATTTATTTTCCTTCCTTCTAATTTCCTGAAAAAATGACCACTTCCTGTTGTCATAATTATTTCATCATTATGATTAATATTATCTGTAAGGGTTACTTTAACACTATCTAATGGTAGCTGGGTGTTTTCATCTTTAATAATACAATACAGTGAAAACTTGGGCCATTTGTTTAGTTCCAAATCAGCTATTACAATATATTCTTCTGTATGCGTATCGGCAGTGTTTTTTCCATTGGTATATTCAAGTTTTATTCCATCTAATGAATAATATTTATCTTGTTCAGCCTCAAATTCATATTTACCATCCTCTTTAGTAATTTGGGTTTCAATTACAATATCACTATCATTATAAAGACTAACTTTAACATTTGAAAGGATATTTTCTAAAGAATCAGTAGCAGTTCCCCTTATTAGCTTTCCAAAAGTAAAAGGACGCAATAATCGGAACATATATATATCATCATCGCCTTTTCCATCAATACGGTTTGACGAAAAATATCCGCTTTCTTGTTTTTCATCTAAAATAAATGCAAAATCATCATAACTACTATTTACCGGTACGCCAATATTTTCTAAATTTAAAAAACCATTTTCTGTTACACGACTCAAAAATATATCTAAACCACCTAAACCCAACAAACCATTTGAGGCAAAAAAGAGAATCCCCTCAGGATGAATAAATGGAAACATTTCATCACCTTCAGTATTAATTTTTTCACCAAGATTAACAGGTTCTGTCCAGCCACCGTCCATTTTTTTCTGACAAATATAAATATCAACACCACCAATACCACCGGGCATATCAGAGGCAAAATACATAGTTTTACCATCTTCTGTTAAACTTGCATGCCCAACAGAGTACTCACTACTATTAAAATGCATAGGTTTTTCTTTTTGCCATTCGCCTTCAATAAATTCTGCGGTAAATAATTGTAGCTTAATGATTCCTTCTTCACTTTTTTCCTGGTAATTATTCCTGGTAAAGGCCATGAAATTACCATCACTACTAAATGATGCTGGACCCTCGTGATACTTTTTATTATATGATTTATGAAATTTTTGTAATGATTTTAGTTGCATATTGGTATCAACATCCGCAATGTAAATATCTAAAAATGGTAGTTCGTTCCAATTCCAATGTCTTTTTATCATTTTCACTGGTTGGCGTGATGAAGCAAAAACGATTTTGTCTTTATAATAAGCCGGGCCAAAATCTTCGTGCTCGGCGTTTATAGAAAGATTCTTTATAACAAAGCGTCCTTTATCTTTTTGCAAACCTTCATAAAATCCTTTATTCTCTGCCCATAATTTACCTCGGCTATCATTTTGTGCAAGTTTATTAAACTCAGCCATCCATTTTTCTGATTCTTTATACTTTTTATTAATTGCTAAAACTGAGGCATAGTTATATATATCTTCAGTTGTTTTCTCTTCAGAAAGCATAATTGTTTCATAATACTTTTCAGATTTCTTGAATTTTCCAATATTGTAATAACTTTCTGCCAGTCGCCTGTTTATTTCTGTGGTTTTGTCAGTTATGCCTTCATATTTCTCAATAGATTCGGAATAAGAATAGGCCTGATAGTAGTTTTCCCCCTTTTTAAGTTTGATTTTTTGACCAAAAGAAGAAAAGTGTACGAATAATAGGATTACTATGGTAAATATCAAAGGTCTGTTCATGATAGTTGTTCTATTGTTAAATTGATAAATGGCTATATTATTAAATTGTTCTATTGAAAAATGGTTTCGAGTTTCAAGTTACCAGTACCAGTCCAGTTAGCTTACATTTCCACATCTTCTCATTTATATATTTTAAAAGTATCTGGGTGACCTGATTTTTTTGTTCTGTTTTAACAAGAAATCATATCGTATCATTATTTCATGACTTCCTGCGTTGTATTTAGCTGTGGTGTTAACCATTGACCAATCAAAAGAGTAACCAACTGCTAGCTGATCAGTAATAAAAAGTCCAACAAGAGCACCAAAGGCATCACCAGTCCTAAACATTGGCCCAAACCAAATTTTATCCCTAAAGTAAAACAAAGCAGTTAAATCAGCCTCAATTGGTGCTGCATTGGTGACTTTTATGAATGTTGTTGGTTTGATTTTAAAATCTTCCCCTAAATTAAATACAGCACCACCTATTAAAAAATAGTGTTTTTTCTCACTTGCTAAATCTGTAGTTCCTGATACGGAATTATCCTCAAAGTTATTTTCTAATAATTGAGGTATGGATAATCCAATATAATACTTATCGGTAAAATAGTATAAGCCAAAACCAAAATTAGGTAGAAGTTTACTTACTAAATCACTTTGAAAAACAGGGTCATTTGCTTCTTTAATTGTTAATCCATTTAAATCTGTTAATCTGTAATTTAAGCCTCCTTTTAATCCAAAAGCAAGTTTTGCTCGTTCATTTATTTTAATTTTATAAGAGAAATCTATATAAAAAGCACTTGTATTTGTAGGGCCAATATTATCATGTAAAAATGACAGGCCAATACCAATTTTCTCATTTATAAAAGGTGTATGGGCTGTAATGGTCTGCGTTTGAGGCGCACCCTCAAAATTCACCCATTGTGCCCGGTGTAAGCCAGTGATTGTTAAAGCATCCCTGGTTCCGGCATAAGCAGGGTTAATGGCTAATGTGTTAAACGAATAGTGTGTAAACATTGCAGCCTGCTGAGCATTAATACCAAAGCCGGATATTATAATAAATACTATTAGAATTGCTTGTTTCATGAGATTATTTTTAATATTTTTTTAGCTTATTGATTCAAGTTTCAATTTGCAGTTCTTAGCATACATGCCTACTGATTACTGCTTACTGGTTTTAAACTATCTGTTCAAATAGATATATCCTTTAATAACTTTTGAACCATCACCCGGATCAATAATATAGAAATAGGTACCCACCGGAAGTTCGTTACCGCCTACTGTTACCCCTAAAGTACTGGTTCCATCCCAATCATTAAGGTAAGGTGATGCTTCGTACACTTTGTTACCCCAGCGATTAAAAATAGTTACCTTGTGGTTTGGAAAATTAATCAGACCATCAATAATGAATGTTTCGTTAATGCCATCATCATTTGGTGAAAATCCATCATAAACAACAATTTCGCATTGTTCCACAAGGATATCGCCTTGATTATCCTGATTAACAGTACATGTTGTTTGTGGGTTTGTTGCTATAATGTCAATAATATTGTTTCCAACAACTAAAGAAGATTCATTAATAATAACATCTAAATCACTTCCGTTGCCCGTACCATTACCCACAGTTTGTGAATTAATAAATAATTCATATTCTATTCCAATTTCTGAAGAATTAATGATTAAGCTCCCCGGATCACCAAAACAAACATCTTCGGCAGATAAAGTTAAATCAGATTGAGGATTTTCATTAACGGTAATTGTTGCCTGATTATCTAAATTAATAGTACAAACACCATTGTATGCAGTAAAAGTAACTAAATTGATGCCTGTTGTTAAATTATCAGAAAAAATAGTAATAGTAGCATCATTATTATTACCTGTTACAGTACCTACTGAGACTGAACCCACAAATGCAGTATAGATAATAGAATTTTCCGAACTTAAAATTGTTACAGTACCATCAGTATTTTCACAAATCGAAGCACCTTCAACCATGATGGTTTCATCAATAGGGCATGATGGTGTTGTTATTTCGGTATCTTCATTATTGGTATCGTCAGGGTCATCTTCATTTCCGCTAACACTAGCTGAATTAGTATATGAACCACTTGCATTAACTGTTACTGTTATTCCTAAACTAGTACTTGCCCCGTTTGCCAAATTTCCAATTGCCCAAATTCCCGTACCGCTATCATAAGAACCTGCTCCATCGTCAGAAACATAAGTATATCCTGCTGGCAACACATCGGTAACAGATATACCGGTGGCATCACTTGGACCATTATTAACAATAGCTAAGGTAAATACTATATTAGCTCCAATACTTGGCGAGTTATTACTAACCGTTTTAACAATTGCAAGATCGGCCTGTGCTGTTGGTGTTGTTATTTCAGAATCTTCGTTATTTGTATCATCAGGATCTTCCTGATCGCCTGAAACAGAAGCAGTATTTGTATATGAACCTGAGGCGTTTACCATAACTGTTATTCCTAAACTAGTACTTGCACCATTTGCCAGATCTCCTATTGTCCAAATACCTGTGCCTGATATATAATCACCACCACTATCGTCAGAGACATAAGTATACCCCGTTGGCAAAATATCCGTAACAGTTATGCCAGTTGCATTGCTGAGGCCATTATTTGTAACTACTAAAGTAAATACTATGTTATTACCTACATTTGGAGTCGCATTATTTACTGTTTTTACTATTGCCAGATCGGCTTGTGATGTAGGTGTAGTTGTTTCTGTATCTTCGTTGTTAGTGTCATCTGCATCTTCCTGGTCACCTGAAACCGTAGCAGTATTGATATATGTACCACCTGCATTTACCATAACGGTAATTTCCAGACTTGTATTTGCTCCATTTACAAGGTTCCCAATTGTCCAAAGCCCGCTTCCACTTACATATGAACCTCCACCATTATCAGAAACATAAGTATAGCCATTTGGTAATAAATCGTTCACGATTACACCTGTTGCATCACTTAATCCATTATTTGTAACAGTTAATGTAAATACTACGTTTTCACCAACATCAGGTGTGTTATTGCTTACGGTTTTAACAATTGCCAAATCAGAACAAGGAATTCTTTCAATTTCAACTAAGTCAGTTGAATTACATGCTCCGTTAGTAATTGTCCAGTTAAATTCATAAGTTGTTCCAAAACCTAGATTTGAAACTGTTGTTTTAGGATCGGTACTATCTGAGAAACTTGGTCCGTTTGGAGAAACTGTCCATAAGCCGCTACCTATTGTAGGTATATTACCATCAAGTAGTGTATTATCAATTGTACAAATAACCTGATCTGTTCCTGCATTGGCAGTACTGGTTGTTTCATGACTGGTAATAAGCACATTATCTTGCGAATCGGTACACACTCCATTTGAAATAGTCCAGCTTAAAGTATTTATGCCATAGGATAAATTTGATACCGTTGTACTGTTTGAATTTGCATCTGTAAAAACTCCACCATCAGGTGTCGACCATGTAGCTGTTCCAATTATTGGATTATTAGCTGCCATAATTGCATCCGTTTCACAAACTTGCTGATCAATACCTGCATTTGAAATTGTTGGGTTCTGATAATTCGTTATCGTCATTTCGTCATTAGAGGCTGGACAAGTGGCAGTGTTTGAAATTGTCCAGATAAAAGTATTAATGCCAATATCTAAATTAGATACTGTGGTATTATACAAGCTGTTATCCGCAAAATTGGCATTTCCTGTTGTAGACCATGTTCCGATACCAATTGTTGGATCATTACCGTTTAATGTAGCACCAGTCATACAAACATTCTGGTCGCTTCCAGCATTTGCAACCGTTGGGTTTTGATATGAGAATATTTCGACATCATCTTGTGAATCAGCACA
>JAOZNO010000760.1 GCA_029933755.1 Bacteroidales bacterium
TCAATTTTAAAGGTGTATATAATTTATACGAAAAAAAGCTGTTTTTATACACTAGTGATGATAAACAAACCCGTGAAGAACCAAAAGAAATTACTGATATAAACAGCCCTGAATTAGAACAATATTTAGCTGAAGAAACGGAAATTTTAAGAGAAGATATTGAATTAATTGAAGGTGTATATCCTGAGTTTAACAGAGATGATTATATAAATAGTGAAATATCACCGGTATTTTTTGGTAGTGCCTTAAATAATTTTGGTGTTCAGGAGCTGCTGGATTGCTTTTTAGACATAGCACCTTCACCTTTACCAAGGCAAACGGAGCAGCGCGAAGTTAGCCCGTACGAAGAGAAATTTACTGGGTTTGTGTTTAAAATACATGCCAATATGGATCCAAATCATCGTGACCGACTGGCTTTTGTTAAAATTTGCTCCGGTGTGTTTAAAAGGAATACAAATTATTTGCATACCCGGCTTGGGAAAAAGTTTAAGTTTTCGAGTCCCACAGCTTTTATGGCTCAGAAGAAAACAGTAATTGAAGATGCTTATCCTGGTGATATTGTTGGAATACATGATACCGGTAATTTTAAAATTGGCGATACCCTGACTGAAGGAGAACAGTTACATTTTATTGGAATGCCTAGTTTTTCACCAGAAATTTTCAAATATATTGAAAATGCAGATCCTATGAAATCCAAGCAGTTGGCTAAAGGTATTGATCAGTTAATGGACGAGGGTGTTGCCCAGCTTTTTATACGCTCATTTAATGGGAGAAAAATTATCGGTACGGTTGGAGCCTTACAGTTTGAAGTTATTGAGTATCGTTTAAAACACGAGTATGGTGCTACTTCAAGGTTTGAATCAGGTGATTTTCATAAAGCTTGCTGGCTTACAGGTGATGAGGAGCAATTAAACGATTTAAAAAAGAAAAAATATCGGGCTGTTGCTACGGATAAACATGGCAGAGATGTTTACCTTGCAGAATCAGCTTATTCATTACAAATGGCACAACAGAATTATCCAAAACTGCAATTCCATTTTAAATCAGAATTTTAAAAGTTTATACGAAGGGACTAAAAAAACCAACGGGTTAATCCGTTGGTTGTATGCATATTAATAAATTCACAATTAAATAAGCTTCATTTCTTTTAAGCAACTTTCTATCGTCAGGAATGTATCTTCAATATCATTATCTAAACCAACAGAAAAACGAACAAGTCCTTCAGATAATCCCATATCCTTTTGAACATCTTCAGGTACTTCAGATGAGGTGCTTTTGCCTGAATTGCTAAATAATGTTTTAAAATAACCAAGACTAACTGCAAGGTAACCAACACCTTTATCCTGCATTAATTCCATTAATTGATTTGCTTTTTCACTGGTACCTAAATCAATTGCAATTAATCCACCATATCCAAACTTAGGGTTCATAATACGGGTAATCAATTCATGACCTTTATGTGATTTTAATCCCGGATATGATACTTTTACACCCAATTCTGTGAATTTCTCAGCCAGATACATTGCGTTGCTACTGTGTTGCTTCATCCTAATATGCAATGTGTTTAGATTCTTAAGAATGCTTGATGACCGCATTGGATCAAGTACAGGGCCTAAAAGCATTGAAGTTCCATTGTTTACATCAATTAATGAATCAATAAATTCCTGAGAAGCACAAATTGCACCAGCTACAGCATCATTTTTACCATTAATAAATTTAGTCATACTATATACAACAATATGTGCACCTAGCTTAAAAGGTGCCACAATCATTGGTGTAAACGTATTGTCAACCATTAGTTTAACCCCATGCTTGTTTGCAATATCTGCCATAGCAGAAATGTCAGAAATCTGCAATAACGGATTGGTCATTGATTCCGTATAAATAACTTTGGTATTAGGCTGCACAGCCTTTTCAATTGCATCTAAATCAGTTGGGTCAACAAATGTTACACTAATGTTAAATTTAGGTAGGTAGTTTTTTAAAAAAGCAAATGTTCCGCCATAAGTGGTAACACTTGAAACCAAATGATCACCTGAATTACAAAGTTGCAAAATTGCATTTGTAATGGCAGCCATACCAGATGCAGTTACCCACCCGGCTTCTGTACCTTCCATTGCAGCTAAAGCATCAGAGAGGTATTTGTTGGTTGGATTCCAGTGACGTGAATATAAAAAACAGCCCTGGGTTTCTCCGTGGAATGTTCCCTCCATGGTATCGGTACCTAAAAAGGTAAAAGTAGATGAATCTGTTATAGACGGGTTAACGCCTCCAAATTCACCAAACTGCTCTAAATGCTGAATCTCTTTTGCCGGATCGAATTTCATTTTTTTAAAGTATTAGTTAAACATTTTTTTAAAAATATAATCAAGGAGTAAAAATCACAATATGACAACAAATATAGTGATTAATTTACAGTTAATAAAAATATAGGGCGTTATATTTATGATTTACTGTTTTGTTGTTTAATTTGTTTACAAATTGTAAGTGTGACTGCTGGAGGGTATTTTTTAGGTAAACTGCTTTATCTTGTTTTATAAGAAATCCAGGGTAATCGCTTTTAAGTCTGAGGATAAATCTTTTCTTTTTTGTACGCAGATTTTTCAGAAATACGCAGATGAATCAGAAAGAGCTACTTCTTTTTGATAATTAGGCAGATTGCTATCAGGGCAATCGGGTTTAAAAAAGCGAACGTAGTTCTGCTACGATCCGTGGCACGG
>JAOZNO010000761.1 GCA_029933755.1 Bacteroidales bacterium
AGTTAAAATATTTTCACCTGTTTTAATTACAGCTTCTTTAAAAAGTGGTGCGCCAATTTGATAAATATCCGAGCCTGCCTGTGGATATAAACCTAAGGAACTGAAAATATACCACACCGAAAGTGTTGCGCCGTCATCATTGCCATCAAGCCCTACATAAGTGGTGTCATATTTATTTTCAAGAGTCCATCGTACCCATTTCTGGCTTAGATCCGGTCGTCCTGCATCGTTAAAAAGATATGCAGAATAAATATCCGGCTCATTACCATGCCAATAGTATGAACCCGGTGTCCAGGTGTTTAAGCCAGGGTCAGAAAGGGCAAAAAAATCATTTAGTTCGCTTACAAAATACTCCTTGCTTTTAAAAAGAGAAATCAGGCCATGTGCATCAAAAGGAATTGCATAGCGCCATTGCAAGGCACTGCCTTCCACGTAGTCATCCGTATATTCTTCGTCCCAATCGGTATAAGTCAGCTGCAATGGTTTAAATTTCTGCACGAATTTACCATCACTATTCCTTGGATGAAAATGCTGTGTTTCAGGATTCCATACGTTTTTATAATACAAAGAATGTTCTTTAAATAGTTTGGCATCTTCATCATATCCTAAGGCATCAGCTAATCTGCTTATAGCATCATCAGCCCATGCATATTCCATGGTTTTTGATACTGCTTCATCCATCTCATCAGCAGCACAATAGCTGTATTTTAAGTAAGATACGATACCTCTACGCCCCGAATAAGCTGAACCGGGCGGACTTGGGTTTAAAGCTGTTTTTTTCATTGATTGATATGCTGTTTCCACATCAAAATCTCTAATCCCTTTCAGGTAGCTTTCGGTAACGACCATATCTGCCGGGCTGCCAAGCATAGAACCTGTGTATCCATAACCGGAAGGCCAGCGTGGAAGCGCACCACCCTGTTCACTCATTTTTACCAGCGAAACAAGCATGTCACGCTGTTCATTAGGTGCAATAAGTATGTAAAGCGAGTGTAAATCACGGAAAGTATCCCAAAGAGATAAATCAGTGTAATAGGTGAAATCTTCAGCTTTATGCACCTTTTTATCAAAGCCCATATACTGCCCGTTTACATCGTTATAAATTGTGGGCATTGAAAAAGCACGGAACATTGCTGTATAAAAAATGATTTTCTGTTTTTCAGTTGCACCTTTAATTTGGATTAGTGCAAATTTTTCTTCCCAGGATTTAACCGATAGCGCAATAATATCATCAAAACTTTTGCCCAAATTTTCTTTTTCAAGATTTTCACGTGCATTATCAATACTTACATAAGATATTGCCAGGCGAAGCTCTATACTTTTTGCCGGATTATCGGTAAAGTCAAAATCTACGAGAATAGTATCACTTTTAAGGGATTCTATACCGTCTGTTAAACCCTTACCATTCCAAATACTGTAATTATTTATTGGCTGATTAAATCTGGCAACAAAATAGATTTTTGTACCGCCATATCGTCCACCGAAAGTTCCGAAAGAACGTATATGCCCAATTATTTCACTTGTTTCAGTATTTATTTTTACAAAACCTTCTTTGCTTTTATAATCATCGCCCAAAATACTGCTTACATCAAGCAAAATATGCTTTTCTTTTTCTTTAGGGAAAGTATAACGGTGTATTCCTGTGCGAATTGTAGATGTTAACTCTGCCAAGACATCATTTTTAAGCCTTACAGCATAGTACCCGGGGAAGGCTTTTTCATCAGCATGAGAAAATTTTATACTTATACCTTTCTGTAAGACCGAAGGGTTGACTTTTTCTGTAAATGGCATTACCCTAAAATTCCCACCATCGGTTGCCCCTGTTCCACTGAGTCGAGTGTGACTAAAGCCGATAATTTTATTATCAGGATAATAATAGCCGGCAGAATTTAGTGCAGTATAGCCTTTAATATAAGATTTTGTATCAGGGCTTAGCCGAACCATCCCGAAAGGCATGGTGGCTCCGGGAAAGTTATTAATGCAGTTGTAAAAATAGCCACCTGTCCCGATAAAGGGATTAACAAATTTACCATATCCATCTGGTAAATAGCTTGTTTCTAAAGTGTTTTGCTCTGAGTTTACAATAAAAGAGTATTTTAGATATAAACCACCTACAATTAATAATACAATTAAAAGTAATGAGCCAAATATGATTGCTGTTTTTTTTAACATAAGTTATAAAGATTAATTTATTCAATAAAACCATGAAACCTTCCCATCCAATAGGCTAATAGCCAGGAAGCTCCATCGTCTTCGATTTCCCCACCTTTTCCTGTATCAGGCGAATAAGGATTGCGGTTCCATTTATCAAAATTTCTTTCGTCTGCTGGTAATACTTCAATTAGCTGCTTGCGACCAAAACGGCTTTTATAAGGATTCCAAACAATATCTTTACGATTACTGTTTATGGTTTTCCATTGCCGCCTGTCTGTTGGTATTTGCCTAAGATTTTCTACAGCTGCTTTGATATTTACAAAATCAGGGTCAATAGTTGCTGCTGCAAAATAAAAAAATGCAGAACCGTCCCTGTCCAATATCCGGTAATGTCTTCTTACTGTTCTTTGCAAGGCATTTCGGGCAACCGAATCATATTCTAACTGTAAAAGAGGGTACAAAGCCACAAAAGCAAGTTGATTATCCGAATGGTTGTTCAGATCAGGAAAAAGCTTTTTTTCAAGCAAAACATTTGCTAAATAGCCATGCTTTGTAATCAGTAAATC
>JAOZNO010000762.1 GCA_029933755.1 Bacteroidales bacterium
GATGTTGTATTTAATGTTTGCCGATGGAGATTTCCTGGTGAATGGGTAATACAAACAGCGGATTCTTGGAGAATTTCGGGGGATATTAGCAATAAATTTAATTCCATTTTAAAAATCATCGATAAAAATGCAGACTTGTGGATACACTGTTCCAAAGGGCATTATAATGATATGGACATGTTGCAAGTAGGCAGGGGAATGACATTTGAAGAGGACAAAGCACATTTTTCAATGTGGTGTATCATGCACTCCCCTCTTTTATTAGGCAATGACCTTACAAGTATGTCTGAAGAAACAATTAAAATTATTACAAATAAAGAAATTATTGCACTTAATCAAAATTCATTTGTTTATCAGGCAAGGCGATTGCTTGATTACGGAAAAACAGAAGTATGGGCAAAACCATTAATTTCAATAAATAGTGGTGAAATAGCTGTTGCTTTATTAAACAGGTCAGATAAAAGGAGAACTATTTCTTTTGATACAAAAGTAATTGGAATTGATGCGTCAAAAGGATATACAGTTAGAGATTTGTGGGAACATAAAGATTATAGCAGCTCGAATAAAAAAACAATCACAATGAAAGTCGCTAAACATGGAGTTGTAGTATTGAAAATCAAGGGACATACATTATCTAAAAAAGTATTTTAGGATAATTAATACGCAAATATACAAAGATAAACATTACATATTGCTTGAGCAAAATCATTTCGTCAAGTTCACATATTTTTAAAATTATATCAATGAAAAAAACCTCTTTAATCATATTCGTCTTTTTGGTTCCCTTATTGGTATTATCTCAAAAAAGCAACCCTCTTAAAATTACGAGTAATCCTGATGTTGAATATCAAACAATGGATGGGTTTGGGGCATCAGATGCCTGGCGTTGCCAATTTGTTGGGAAGAATTGGCCTTTGGAAAAACGGGAAGCAATTGCAGATTTGCTTTTCAGCCTAGAAGACGATAAAAATGGAAACCCAAAAGGCATTGGCCTTTCTATTTGGCGTTTCTACCTAAGCGCAGGCACAACTGAACTGGGCGACAGTTCAGGCATTCCAAGCGAGTGGCGAAGAGGAGAATGCTTCCAGAATCCCGATGGAACTTATGACTGGACAAAGCACGAAGGCCAGCGATGGTTTCTACAAGCTGCAAAGAAAAGAGAGGTGGAAAAATTTCTGGCTTTCACTAATTCAGCTCCGGCACACATGACCAATAACGGATTGGGATATGCTACAAAAGGTGATACCCACCTTAATTTAAAAGCAGGTAAGTTCGATGATTATTCAAGGTTTATGGTTGATGTTTTGGATCATTTTGAAAAAGAAGGATTCCATTTTGAATATTTAAGTCCGATTAATGAACCACAGTGGAACTGGGATGGTAATTCACAGGAAGGAACACCAGCCTCGAATGACGAGATCTATTCACTTGTAAGATATCTTTCAAAAGATCTTTCGGATAGAGGGCTTAAAACCAAAATTCTGATTGGTGAAGCAGGCACTATTGGTCATGCATCATTAGATATGGGAATCATGGGAATGGAAAGTGATGGGCGTGACAATCAGGCTCAGTTCTTTTTTAATGAAGATTCGCCTTTTTACATTGGCGATTTGCCAAATGTTGAGAAAACAATTTCTGCTCATAGCTATTATTCAGTATGGCCATTAAACAAACAGGTTGAATATCGCTTACAGGTCAACAAGCTGTTAAAGCAAGCTAATGCCAATTTAAAATATTGGCAGAGTGAATATTGCATCTTGCAGCCTAATGATGAATTAGGCGTAGGCAACGGCAGGGACCTTAGCATGAAAACAGCCTTGTATGTAGCCAGGATAATACACAACGACCTGGTTCTTACCAATGCATCATCATGGCAATGGTGGACAGCTCTTAGCCAGGTCGACTTTAAGGATGGCCTGATTTATCTTGATGATGGTAAAACAGTAGGTAGCGAAATGAAAGACGTAAGATTCGATGGGCGATATCTGGATAGCAAATTATTGTGGACACTGGGTAATTATTCCAGATTTGTACGACCTGGAATGGTACGCATTCAATGTGATCTGTCTGAAAAACAATCAGTGGAAGACGGATTACTCATATCAGCATACAAAGAACCTACATCAGGCAAATTAGTTTATATTATGGTGAATCTGTCTGAAAAGGAACAATTAGTAGACTTGGGTATTAGTAAAAAAGTTGAGCTTTATACCACCTCAAAAGAATCTAATTTGGAACGATCGGTAAGCAAAGCAAATCGGATTAAGCTTTCAAAACGTAGTATAATTACAGTAATTCAAAATTAGTCAGTTAAATTCGCTAAATTTAATATATGAAGCAAAATAGAAGGAACTTTTTAAAAGCAACGGTAGGTCTGTCAGCAATTGCAACTTTAGCTCCTGCCACGGTAGTTGGTCAGGAATTATTTGCAAAACTGCCCCTCGCAAAGGGCAAACATGTTTTTCTTACAAAACCTTATCTGCAAAACCCATCAGAGAACAGCATGACCATCATGTGGGTTGTGAATTTACCATCCTACAGTTTTGTAGAATATGGCGAAAGCAAAGATTTAGGGCAGCTTGCGCGAACTGTTGAAAGCGGCTTGGTTATGGCCAATAATCGCATCAACAAAATAAGATTGACAGGTTTAAAACCCGGTACAAAGTAAACACCCCATTAAGTACATATTTCAGAATTAATTTAAGACAAGTACTTTT
>JAOZNO010000001.1 GCA_029933755.1 Bacteroidales bacterium
TTCATTATAAATACCATCGCGGTTTTCGCCACGCCACTGACTGGCTTCTTGTGCATATATAAAACTAGAAAATATCAGAAAAATAGAAATGGGAAGGAGTTTATACATAATAGTAGATCTTATTACAATATTAATTTCATGTATTCTTTGTAAACTTAAATAATAAAAGGGAATTACTGTAATTTTTGATGTTAAAACTATGTTAATATAATAAGTTTCTGAATTTGATATTTTACTATAATTTTTAGTTGAAAGTGTATTCATACAGAAAAGAATTCTATGAGACGTGTGCTCAGCTTATATAGCTTGGGATGCCCAAATCAAGGGAGCATTTTTTAAATTATTACAATCAATAAGGAAAGCTATGAGATGCATAGCTTTGCAAGCGTGATAGCAATGTTTTCTTAGCTTATTAAAAAATAAAAAACGATATTCCTAATAAATCGAAAACTGCTTTTAATTTTCTAATATTTTTGCTGTTCATCCTTAAATTGCTGGTTGAAAAGAAACTAAATAGATTACGAATAAAATTAAAAACACTTTACCCGAAACTTGAAGCTTGACTTGATACATAGGACAGAATGGATAGTTTGCTTTTCATTATCAGAAAGATCTTTATTTAACCTTAGCTTTTACAAATTTGTTTTTTTCTGGGGGATTCAATGCCCTGAATATTTTTTGGGTTGCAAACAATCCTGAAGGTATTTAAAAGCGAAGACAAAAATAGAAAAATAAATCTACTTGTTTGCGTTCACAAAAGGCTATAGGATTATAACTTCTGCTTGGTTAAATGAAAATATATAAAAATAAATCGAAAATAAACGAAAACAATACGAAAACATAAGAAAATTTATTTATCTTTGTCTAGCCTTTAAATAGTAGTTTTCTTATGAAAGTATTTTTAGACGATAGAAAATTAAAGATCCTGGAGCTCATTGCGGGGAAGGAATCTGTTTCGGTTAAGGAGTTAAGCATACTGCTAAAGGTTAGCGAGGCTACCATACGGACTGATTTGAGTGTTCTTGAAGAAAGAGGAAAAATTGTTCGATATCATGGTGGTGCACGCCTTATAGAAAATAGGTATAAGCAAGAACTTACCTATCAGAATAGAAAGAACCTAAACTTTCAGCAAAAGAAAGAAATCGGGAAGTTTGCAGCAACTTTAATTAAATCTAACGATTCTGTTTTGCTTGATGCTAGTACAACATCGCTTGCTTTGGCTCAATCTTTAAGAAATAGAGAGGATATAAGAGATGTTACGATTATACCCTTAGGTATTTGGACTGCAATTGAGTTTTTAGGTTATGATAATTTTAACATTTTGCTTCCGGGTGGCTATCTTAGGCATGCATCTGCCTCTTTGACCGGATTACCGACAAATGATTTTTTTGAAGGGCTTATAGTTCAAAAGGCTTTTTTAGGTGCATGGGGAATTTCCGTCGAACAGGGACTAACTGATAGCCATTTGCTAGAAATCGAATTTAAAAAAATGATCTTGAAAAAAGCAAAAGAAGTTATCGTGATTGTAGATGGGAGCAAGTTTAATCAATCCGGACTTGCCAGCTATGCTTCAATTGATAAAATATCGCAAATAATTACTGATAAAACAGCTCCGCTTGAAGAAATAGGAAAAATACGCAAACTTGGGGTTAAAGTTATCGTGGCAAGCTAATATTTGTCATAAAACAAAATTAGGTGTTCTATGAAAATTCAAATATCAATGCTAGTTCCGCTATTGCGGAAGCTCTCAAATTTTCAAAGCTCGATTTTACTTTTGTAAATGCGATGTACTAAGCTAGTTGAAGTAAGTGTTTTGAAAAATTTGTATAACGATGAGATTTGGATATTTAGAGCTTAACTAAGGAGAATAAATTATAAGTTATGATGAATATAGATGAAGCGGTAATTGATCGTATTGTTGATGAAGTTAAAAAGAATCTTGCTGCTCCGCTTAGTAAAATAAATGGTAATTTAATTCCATTGGGTGTTTCGAACAGGCATATACATCTAACACTTCAAACATTCAAAAAACTTTTTGGTGATAATACTGAATTTGAAGTGATGCGTCCTTTATATCAACCCGGCGAATTTGCCTCTAAACATGTTGTAACCATTATTGGTGCAAAGCAAAGAAGCATTCAAGGGGTTAGAATACTAGGGCCTTTAAGAAATTATGATCAGGTTGAAGTTTCATTAACCGATGCGGTAGTTTTGGGCATTAGCCCTCCGGTTGTTAATTCAGGAACCTTAGATAATGCTTCACCTTTAACTCTTGTTGGACCTAAAGGTTCTGTTTATCTTAATAAATGTGCAATAGTTGCATCAAGGCATATTCATATGACAAATGCTGATGCCAGAGGATTTGGTGTAAGTGATGGTGATTATTGTAAAGTCCGTATAGCTGGAGACAAAGGAACTATTTTTGAAAATGTTTTAGTTAGAATTAATGATGACTGGAAGCTTCAAATACATCTTGATACTGACGATGCAAATGCTGCAAATGTACGTTCAGAAACTTCTGTTGAATTTGTTGGAAAAATGTAAATTATGAAACTCGGACTTGTTATTGGTAAGCTTGTATCAAGTAGAAAAGAAGGCAATCTTGATGGTAAAAGAATATTAGTTGTTCGTTATCTTAATGATGAGATGAAAGATACTAAAAAAACGGTAGCTTGTGTTGATACAGTTAATGCTGGTGAGGGCGAAGTCGTTCTTTTATGTTCTTCATCTTCGGCAAGACTAACAGATACAACTAAAAATGTGGCAGTTGACAATAGTATTATTGGAATTGTAGATTCAATTTCTATTGGAAAAGAATATTTATACAAAAAATAAATTTTAATAGAGTGTGTCCATAATGTCACTATTTGTAGAGCTTTGTGTGTTTGAAACGTATTTTAAAATGTGAACAAGTTGGCAGTAAACAGTCTACAGTACGCAGCAGATCTGCAAAGTCTGCTTACTGAGAACTGAAGACTGTTCTCGTTTCTAAGAAGAAAAGAAATTTAAATTAGTAAATGGCTGACTTTATAGACTAAATCTAAATAGAATCATAGGTGGAAATATCTTTACAAAAAATAATCGAAATTGTTACCGAAGAAGTAATAAAGGAGTTAATTAAAAAAGGCATTAAAATAGATGAGTCTTTTATTAGAAAAACTGAAAACAACAATAATAATAAGTCATTTGAGATTGATATGAGGAGGTTTAAAACGCCTATTGTAACAGAAAACATATTAGGTTCAATTGATAAAAATATTAATAAAATAATTGTTCCGGCTAAAACTATTATTACGCCGGGGGCAAGGCATATAGTTAAGAAAAATAAACTTACTATAATTTACAAATCTTAATAAATATATAGAATCATGGTAAAAGGAGTCGCTTTAGGTTTTGTTGAAACACGGGGTAATACCGGAGCTATTAATGCAATTGATGCAATGCTCAAAACCGCAAATGTTGAATTTTCAAAGAAAGTTGAAATAGGTGGTGCATATATAACTGTTATTGTCAGAGGCGAAGTAGGTGCAGTACGATCATCTGTTGAAGCTGGTGCAGAAGCAGCTGCCAAAATTGGTGAGTTGGTTAGTACAAATATTATTGCCTCAGCCGATGAGGAAGTTTTTGATTTAATTGGTATAAAAAAATAGGAGGAAAAAATGATAGAAGCATTAGGAATTATCGAAACCATTGGGTTCACTGCCGCCATTGAAGCAGCAGATGCGGCTGTAAAATCAGCAAATATTAAGCTTGGTAACTGGGTTAAAGTTGGTGGCGGACATGTAAATATTATTATTCGTGGTGATGTTGCATCAGTAAAGGCTGCCGTTGAGGCTGGTGTTGAAGCTGCATCAAGAATTGGTACTGTACAGTCTCAAGTGGTATTACCTCGTCCATCAGATAAGTTGATGCCTAAATTTCAACTTGATCCTATTAAAGCAGTAAAAAAAACAACTAAATAATCTGACTCAATATGAATTTTGATATTAGTGAGACACAATTAAACGATATTGTTGAAAATGTTGTAAGGCAAGTTGTATCGCAAACCACTAATTCTGAAAATAGCATTATTGAGTCTGGTAAAGGCGACAATGGTGTTTTTGAAGACATGAACGATGCAGTAGAAGCTGCTTATGTGGCATTTCAGGAGTATAAGGAAAGAAGTACTCAGTGCAGAAAAGATATTACTGATGCAATTAGGAAAATGGCAATTGACCACAAAGAAGAACTCTCTCAATTAACTATAGAAGAGACGACTATGGGAAGGCTTGATCATAAAATTGCAAAATACATAAACGCTTCAGAAAACAGTCCAGGTGTTGAAGATTTACAACCCCGGGCTTGGTCAGGAAAAAATGGTTTGGCTCTTGATGAATATGCACCATTTGGCGTAATAGGTAATATTTCTCCTAGTACACATCCAGGACCGGTATTGATTAATAATATTATTATTCAGTTAGCTGGTGGAAATACCATTGCTTTCAATCCGCATCCAAATGCAAAAAAAATTAGCAATAAAGTTATTCAACTGGCTAATAAATATATGATTGAAGCTGGTGCACCGGCAAATTTGGTTACAAGTATTAAAGAGCCTACTTTACAATCGGCTGAAGCTTTATTTAGTCACGAAAAAGTTGCTTTTCTTTCTGTAACAGGAGGTCCGCAAGTTGTTGAAATGGCTCAAAAGTTTCCAAAAAAACTTATGGCAGCCGGCCCGGGTAACCCACCTGTCTTGGTTGACGAAACAGCTGATCTTGTTCATGCGGCAAAAGAAATTACGGATAGTGCAAGTTTTGATAACAATATTCTTTGTATAGGCGAGAAAGAAATATTTGTCGTTGAATCAGTTTTCGATGCATTTATGAGTGAAATGGAAAAGGTCGGAAATGTTAGGCTTACAACCAGCCAAATGGACGAGCTTGGAGAGAAAGCATTGTTTCAGTCAGGTGAACATTGGCTGATAGGAAGAGATCTTGTTGGAAAAAATGCAAAGGTACTGGCAAATGCAATAGGATTAAATGTATCTGAAAATGCTCCATTATTAATTGGAGAAACGGATAAGAATCATCCATGGGTATTAGCAGAACAAATGACCTGTTGTATTCCTGTAGTCAAAGTAAAAGATTTTAAAGAAGGAACTCAGGCTGCGATTGAAGCCGAACACGGATTCAGGCACACAGCCAGCGTATTTACCAAAGATATAGACCGTGCTACAAAATATAGCAGGGTGTTGGATTGTACTGTTAATGTTATAAATGGCGGTACTCTTAGGGGAAATGGTGGCGATTTAGGTGAAGGATACTTTTCACACACTATTGCAACCCCAACCGGCGAGGGTATTACTACTCCTCTTGACTTTGTTAGGAAACGACGTATAATGACTCATCCGGCATTACGATTTATTTAAAAATTTACAAATATTAAAGGAGAATA
Organism: Bacteroidales bacterium; assembly: GCA_029933755.1. Taxonomy (GTDB): domain Bacteria; phylum Bacteroidota; class Bacteroidia; order Bacteroidales; family NBLH01; genus NBLH01. The sequence goes on from JAOZNO010000001.1 coordinate 5,434, forward strand.
TAAAATGGCAGCAAGAAACGCAATTGGAATTTTAGAAACAAAAGGATTTGCCTGTTTGGTAATAGGGGCAGATACAGCTCTTAAATCAGCAAATGTTGAACTTGTAGAGTGGAGACAAGTTGGTAGCGGTTATGTGTCTTTTGTTATTGAAGGCGATGTGGCAGCAGTTAGGGCTTCTATTGAAGCTGGTGCGGAAGCCGCATCTAAAGTGGGACAAGTATTATCCCAATTAATTATAGCACGTCCTGTAGATGAAATTGACACAATATTTTCATAAGCTAATTATTTATGATTTTTGCAAAAGTTATAGGAACAATTGTTTCTACTCAGAAGGATCCTAATCTGAATGGTAAAAAACTATTGCTATGCAAGGAAGTGGATCACAGTGGGAAACCCCTGGAAACTTATCATGTGGCCGTAGATGCGGTGCAAGCCGGTGAAGGAAGTTTTGTGCTTCTTTCATATGGTTCTTCTGCCCGCATGACTGATGAAACAAAAAATGCACCTATTGATGCAGTTGTAATAGCAATAATTGATGATGTTCAGATAACACATCAATTTAAATAAAAGACAGATGAAACTTGGGGTAGTTATTGGTGTAGTTTGGGCTTCACGGAAAGTCGAGGCGCTAGATGCTTGCAGAATGTATATTGTACAACCTGTTTCGTCTGAAAACAATCCGGTAGAGTCACCTTTGGTGGTTGCTGACCCTAAAGGTTTAGCGGCTTCAGGTGATAAAATTGTTTATGTTACCAGTACAGATGCCGTAGAGGCTTTTGATAGTGGTTTTGTTCCGGTAAATGCTAGTGTTATTGAACTGGTTGATGTAGTTGTTTAACCTGCACTATTTAAAGAGAATTTATGAATTAATCAGGTTAATGTTTTTAGCAAAAATCATAAGAAAAGTAATTTCAACAGAAAAACATGATGCCTATAAAGGCAGAATTGTTTTTGTTGTTCAACCTGTAAAACCTAATGGTGAAAATATTGGTAATGAATGGGTAGCTGTAGATTATGTTGGTGCCGGAGTTGGCGATACGATTATTTGTGGCGGTGCTCCCGGAGTGTCAAAAAATATATTTAAACTTGAATTGGCTCCAATAAGGACTTTAATAATAGCGGTAGTTGATAAAATCGACTATAGGGATATAGAATAATTTTCATGTGTTTATTTTTGATTATTTTTATTTGCCACATGTTACCGCATGATGTAAAATAATCATTGCCTTGAATGTTTAATAATTATTTTAATCATGCTTGTTTCATGACAATAAAAGAAATAGAAAGTTTAGGAATTGTTGGTGCTGGTGGAGCAGGTTTTCCTACGCATGTGAAGCTAAACAGCAAGCCTGATACTATTATTATGAATGCAGCGGAATGTGAGCCTCTGCTTCATAAGGATATGGAGCTTATTTTGAACTATACCGATAAAGTTTTGCTTGGTTTGAAAATAGTAATGGAAATTACTGGTGCAAAACAAGGTATTATTGGAATAAAAGAGAAGCATCCCCACGAAATAGACTTGTTAAACTCAAAGGTTTCGGGCAATATAAAAGTAATACCTATTGAAGATATTTATCCTGCCGGAGATGAGGTAACTTTGATTTACATGACCACAAAAAGAGTTGTTCAGCCAGGTGCTCTTCCTATTTCCGTGGGCTGCGTAGTGCAAAATGTTGAAACATTATTGAATATTGGATTAGGAAAACCCGTTACAGATAAATATGTATCAATTGCAGGTGCGGTTGAAAAGCCGGCAACTGTGAGAGTTCCGGTTGGAACTACTTATGCTGAGATATTGTCCCACTTTAAAATTACGGTTGATGATTATTCAATTCGTGTAGGTGGGCTAATGATGGGAGCACTTGAAGCTGATTTGAATTCAGTTGTTGATAAAAAAACTGGGGCATTAATCGTCCTTCCCTCTGATCATCACTGTGTGAATGTTTACAATCGATTTGCCTTAGAAGAATATACTGATAAAATTGCTAAAGCAGCCTGCGATCAATGTACTTTTTGTACAGAATTATGCCCCAGGTATCTTCTTGGTCAGCCTGTAATGCCTAATATTGCAATGAAGAACAGAATGTTTTCCAATTTAGAACAAAAGGTGGTTTTTGCAGGCAATTTTTCTTGCTGCGAGTGTAATTTATGTACTATGTATGCTTGTCCTGAAGGCCTCGATCCAAGAGGTGCAACAGTTATGGAAAAAAGATGGTCAAGAGAACTGGGATTAAAATGGGATGGAAAAGAAGCAGTTCCGCATCCTATGAATGATTATCGGAAAGTTCCGACACAAAAACTAATGCAAAGGCTTGATGTATTAATGTTTAAAGATGAAGGGCCTTTAATTGAACTAAATTTATCTTCAACAGAAGTTCGTATCCCTTTTAACAAACACATTGGAGCCGTTTCGCAACCAATTGTTAATGTTGGGCAAATCGTAAATAAATACGAACTGATAGCCAGGGCTAATGGTCAGGTTTCAAGCAATATACATTCATCAATAGATGGAATAGTTAAAAACATTTCAGAAACAGAAATATTAATACAAAAAAATTGATGCTGACAAGAAACGCAATAGGGATAATAGAGCTTTCCAGTATAACTAAAGGTTATCAGGTACAGGATGCTGTACTGAAATCTTCTAATACAGAAAAGCTAATTTCCAGATCTATTTGCCCTGGAAAATACTTCATAGTAATTAAAGGCGATGTAGCGGATATAGAAATTGCAATTAGTATAGCAAAGGAAACGGGTGGTTATGCAATAGTTAATTTAACTTCTATCCCCAATTTGGATCCAAAAGTTTTTCCGGCCATTACAAGTTCTAATGTAATTGAACATGATAAGGATCAGAAAAAAGTTGGAGCATTGCTAATTATTGAAACTTTTTCAGTTGTTTCGGCAATAAAGGCCGCAGATTTTGCTGCAAAGGAAGCAGAACTTGATATCCGGCATATTCATGTAGCAATGGCAATAGGCGGGAAAGGAGTAGTTGTTATTACTGGTGAAATAAGTGCACTGGAAGCGGCAGTTATACCTGCTATTGAATATTGTAAAGAAGATGGAATGCTTGCGGACTATACAATTGTACGTAACCCGCACCCAGAAGTTTTAAAAGAGTTAATATAAAAATAAAAAGGATAATATTATGGCTACAGAATTTGAAATTAAGAAACAGATTGTAGAAATTGGGAAAAGAATTTGGACAAGAGGCTATGTTGCTTCTAATGACGGTAATATGACCGTAAAATTGAACGACAAGGAGATACTTGCTACACCAACAGGAATTAGCAAAGGGTATATGACTGAGGATATGATAATTAAATGCGACCTTGACGGGAACGTTATTTCCGGGAATCCGAAATATAAACCATCAAGTGAGGTTAAAATGCACCTTGCCGTGTATAAAGCACGACCTGATATAAAATCAGTAGTACATGCACATCCACCTTATGCTACAAGTTTTGCTGTTGCAGGAATACCATTGGACAAATGTGTGCTTCCGGAAGCAATTATTGTAATTGGTGCTGTACCTATTGCGCCATATGGCTTACCTTCTACTATGGAAATACCTGACAGGATGATGCCTTTTATTAAAGATTCAGATGTGATTTTATTAGAAAATCACGGGGCTTTAACCTTTGGGACTGATTTGTTGAATGCATATCATAAAATGGAAACGCTTGAGCATACTGCAAACATTGTTTGGAAATCTATTCAATTAGGGAATGTTAACATTATGCCTTCTAAAGAACGTGACCGTTTATTAGCCTTAAGAGAAAAATTCAATTTAACAGGAGAAGTAGCAGCTTGTAATACAGCACCTTTGGGACAGGAATCGCAAAATATCATGGCTTTTGGTCAATATTCAAAAAATCAGAAACAAGAAACAAATGATACAAATACTGTTTCAGAAGATGCTATTAAAGAAATAGTTGGTAAAGTTTTGGATAAACTTAGAAATAGTTAGTAAGCACTAAGTGCTATTTAATGTTGCTTACGCACTCGTGCAAAGCTCTTACTATATGCAGGTTGCTTAAATATACAAATAAAAATGTCACGGAACTTACTTGCTAATTAGTGCATGAACGGAAACTAAGTGTTTGGATGGGAAATTTTAAGTTCTAGGCTTGTGAAATCTTAAAATTCAAGAGTTTACTTTTGTAAATGATTGTTTTTTAAGATGAGTATAACGAAGAAATTGGAATTTCCGGTCAAACACTAATTACTAAAATATGAAAATCTTAATTGCAAATCCCGGGAGTACTTCTTACAAATGTAAGCTTTATGATGCCGATGATATGACTATTCTTTTTGAAGCAACAGTAGAAAGAATCGGTTCTGATGATGGTATTTACTCTTATAATTTTTTTGGTTCAGAAATAAAGTCTGAAGTGCTTGATATACCAAATTATTATAAGGCGGTAGAGCTTACAGTTGAATCATTAAAAGGAAAATATTCAGTTGATGAACTTTCTGCAGTAGGTTTTAAAACGGTTCATGCCAAGGGAGTTACAGGTTGTGTTGAGCTTAGTGAAGATGTGCTTAATGCCATGGAGGAGTATAGGTTTTTGGCACCTGTACACACAGATGTGTATATAACCGCTATTGCTATTTTTAAAGAATTATTACCAACAAAGCCTTTGGTTGGATTATTTGAAACTCACTTTCATAAAAACATTCCTGCTGAAGCTTATATGTATGGAATCCCATATGAACTGTATAAGAAACATGGAATAAGAAAATTTGGGTTTCATGGCTCATCACATAGATATATTGGGCAACAGGCCAAAGAGTTATTTGGTGCTGACAAAGTAATTTCCTGTCACCTTGGCGGAAGCTCATCTGTTTGTGCCATCAAAGATGGTTGGTCTATTGATACTTCTATGGGGATGAGTCCACAAAGTGGCTTGCTAAATGCAAAGCGGGTAGGGGATTTGGATCCATTTGCACTTTTATTTTTGATGGAAAAAGAAAAGCTTTCACCCGAAGAAATGGGGAATATTCTTATGTCAAATGGAGGCCTTTACGGTATATCCGGTGTGAAAAGTGGTGATTTTCGTGATATTGAAGAAAAAATGGCCAAAGGAGATCAGCGCTCCCAGCTTGCTTTCGATACTTTTGCATACTATGTTAAAAGGTATATTGGTGAGTATATAGCTATTTTAAACGGTGCTGATTGCATTGTCTTTACTGCAGGCGCAGGTCAAAAAAGCCCCTTGCTTCGTAAAACAATACTATCCAATATGGAAAACATAGGTATTACGCTTGATGATAAAAAAAATAACTCGAAACTTTCAGAGGGGTTAATTTCAAGTAGTGATTCAAAAATAAAAGTAGCTGTTATACCAACAAATGAAGAGTATATTGTTGCCTCAGAAGTAAAAAAATATTTAGCTGGGCTCTGAAAAATATTTTCTCTAATCTGTTTTAGGAATTAATCAGGTTAAAATAGTAACTGTTAATTAAACAAAAGCTACAAATTACAGCACAATACTCTTTCGGTAGATAGTTATCACGAGACTGGCATGTTTGAGCTGAAATTTATGGACAATAGTTACACATTGCTGCCATTGTTCAAGTGTAATATCATTTAAGGCCACCTCTAATAATTAATTTGCCACAAAGTAATTAATAGAGATGGCCTTAAACCAGTACTAATTGATAATTGATAATTCAAAAAGAATATTATAGTTTGCCTACAAAAAAAGCCTCTCACTTTCGTGAAAGGCTTTCTACAGTGGGCCCACATGGGTTTGAACCATGGACTCCCTGATTATGAGTCAGGTGCTCTAACCAACTGAGCTATGGGCCCTGAAATTGAATAATTTCGGATTGCAAAAGTAAATATATTTTTATAATATCTAAACTTTTTTGAATATTTATTACCAAATGATGTAATAAAATTAATTCAGTAGTGTATATTCATAAAATTCAGGCTTATTTAGTATCTTCGAAATTTAATTTTAAATATTGATAATGAGTAAGCTATTGAAAAATATAGATAATATTATTTTTGACCTTGGAGGTGTTATTTTGGAGATAGATTTAGATATGATAAAAAAAGGTTTTATGAGTTTGGGTTTTAATGATTTAGAGTCTAGTTTTGAGACTTTTAAGCATAACCAAATTTTTGAAAAATTTGAAAGGGGTCAAATTGAACCCCAGGTTATGCGCAATGAGATTAGAAAAGCAAGCCCTAATCCGTTTTCTGATAAAGAGTTTGAGAAGGTTTGGAATTCGGTTATCATTAATTACCCTAAAGAAAATATTCAGTTATTAAAAGATTTACATGGTAAGTATACAACATTTCTGCTAAGCAATACGAATGAAATACATTATGATTTTTATACAAAAATGCTTAGTCAGGAGTTTGGTATAGAGAAACTTGATTTACTATTTAATAAAGCCTATTACTCGCATACTTCAGGAATGAGAAAACCTAATCCTAAATTTTTTGAACTTGTACTCAATGAAAACAGTTTAAAACCCGAAAACACACTGTTTATTGATGATTTTGAAGAAAATATTGAGGCAGCGAAATTATTAGGTATAAAAACAATTCACCTAACAGGTTTTAATCTTGCTGATACTTTAGGAACTGTAAACAAATAAGTGTTTTTATTCATTTACAGCTCCTTAGTATACAACAAAATTATTAAAAAATAGTGGTACTATTTTAATTGATCTTTTGTTAATTCTTTATATTCCTGTCTGTTATTGTATATGTCAAGGGCAAGATACATTGCCTGTCTAAATGATTCTGCACTAGCTTTATTCTTGCCTGCTAAATCATAAGCTGTACCATGTGCCGGCGATGTACGAACTACAGGCAGGCCCGCAGTAAAGTTTACACCCTTAGAAAAAACCAATGATTTAAAGGGAGCCAAGCCCTGATCGTGATACATTGCCAAAATTGCATCAAATTTAGAATAATCATCAGAGCCAAATAGGCCATCTGCCGGATATGGGCCTAAAGCCATAATATTCTCATTTCTTGCCTCTTCTATTGCAGGGATAATAATTTCCAGCTCTTCTGTCCCTATCAGTCCTTGATCGCCTGCGTGTGGATTAAGTCCAAGCACAGCAATTTTAGGATTTGTTATAGCGAAATCTTCAATTAATGATTTGTTTAAAAGACGTAATTTTTTAAGTATTTCTTTTTTTGTAATTGCTTCTGCAACATCCTTTAATGGTATGTGCCCTGTAACTACACCAACCTTAATGTTATCACTAACCATAAGCATAAGAACATTATTTACTTCAAACTTGCTTTTTAGATATTCTGTATGCCCGGGAAAATCAAATCCTTTAATTTGAATATTTTTTTTATTAATTGGTCCTGTTACCAAAATATCAATCTCACCTGCTTTAATGTCCTCCACTACTTTTTCAAGAGACATAAACGATGCTTCTCCTGCCATTTGTGTTGATTTTCCTAATTCAACACGAATATTATCATCAAGACAGTTAATAATATTAGCCCTTTTATGATTTGCTTCAGAAGGGACTCTTATATTATTCATACTAAAATTAGTGATATTTATAGCTTTACGGTGATAAGCAACAATTTTAGATGAGCCATATAATATTGGGGTAAATAAATCAAAAATACGGGTGTCAGTAAGTGATTTAATAATTACCTCGTAACTAATTCCATTAATATCTCCCTGACTAATTCCTAATTTTAACCTTTTACTAGTCTTTTTTTGCTTTAAATCCATTTAGTCTTTTTTAATATTTTTTTAGAAAGTCAAATAGCAAACGAGTTCCTACTCCAGTTCCGCCAGTTGTATAATAATGTATGTTTTTATGTACATAAGATGGTCCTGCTATATCCAAGTGAATCCAGGGATAATCAACATAATATTCAAGAAACTTACCTGCAGTAATTGCACCGGCAACTCGTCCTCCAATATTTTTCATATCAGCAATACTTGACTTCAATAACTCTTTATAATCATCCCAAAAAGGAAACCGAACAATACGTTCAGAAGTGCAGTCTCCACTATTGGTTAATTCATTAAAAGTATCATCACTTGCAGTTCCCATAGCTACAATACCATAATGGCCTATTGCAAAAGCAGCAGCACCAGTTAGCGTAGCTAAATCAAAAACCAATTCAGGATCATATTTTTTTGCATAACTTAAAGCATCTGCCAATATTAACCTTCCTTCAGCATCGGTATTTAAAACTTCAACTGTTTTACCATTATGCATTGTAATTACATCACCAGGAACATAAGCATTTGGGCCGATAGCATTATCAGTGACAGGAATTAAGCCAATCACTTTTACCGGAAGCTTTGCTTTTGAAATTGCAGCCATTGTTGTTGCAACAATTGCAGCTCCACCCATATCAGATTTCATATAATCCATACTGTCAGCGGTTGGTTTTAAGCTGTAACCACCTGTATCATAAACAATACCTTTACCAACAAGTACAATTGGTTTGGCATTTTTGGCATTTTCAGGTGTCCAACTTAGAATTATAAATCGGGGAGGAATTTTACTTCCTTTGTTTACAGCAAGCACACCACCCATTTTCAAACTTTCAATTTGCCGTTTTTCCAGAACTTCTAATTTAAAACCTGATTGCTCACTTAATGCCTTTACTTCTTTAACCATTTGCTTAGTGTCCAAAAAAGAGTGTGGTTCATTAACAAATGTTCTTGCACTAAAAACGGACTCTACCAAAATTGACAACTCCTTTACTTCATGTTCTTTCAAGTCATCGTTAATTAACTTAATCGATTCTAACGAGTTCTTTTTATCCTCTTTGTCTTCAAAATATTTAAGAAACTGGTAATGACTTAAAGCGAGTCCTTCAGTATAATCTAAAAGTAGTTGTTTATTGTTATTTGTTTCCACAATCTGAATTTGTTCTATATTATTGGGGTTCAAATAACTTTTAAGTTTTGCTGCAGATCTTCGAAGTTCTTCCCTTTTTAGGTTATCATCATCTTTATCGGGTATAAACTGTACAAAAACCCACCTTTTATACTGATTTATAGCTATAAATTTCTCTTTTCTCTCCTGAGCTTTTTTAATGTAACTAAGCTCATTGTCAGTTAACTGAAAGCCTTTTAATAGCTCAGAACTATCTGTTAAAACTATTAAGGCTTCATTATCCTTTACAGAGGCTTGTTTTGATATATTTATTGACATAATATTTTAATATTAATTCAAGTAAAATTATAAACAGCGAAAATATTAAATAAAAACCTTCTATCTAAATTTTTGAACAATATTAAATAAAACATAAACAAATTTATATGTAAGTTTGCCGACTTATAAATAAGTGTTAGAATAAAAAATAAAGCTTTAGCCTGAATTATTCAGGTAGTGATGAAATACAGTTTTATACAAAGAAAATATTGATATTTCTAAGCTGTTTAATGAGTAAATACTAATTTTAAAGATAAATTACTGAGAAAATGAACTATAACTATATATTTAAAAAAGCACTTGATTTTAACTTTTTAAGCATTGATGAGGGGATGTATTTGTACGAAAAAGTACCTGTACCTGATTTAATGTGGCTAGCTAATGAAGTTAAGAAAAAAATTCATGGTGAAAACAGCAATAAGGTAGGTTGGATTATTGACAGAAATGTTAATATCACGAATGTATGTATTGCGCAATGTAAATTTTGCAATTTTTATCGTCGGCCTGGTGCCCCGGATACGTATATAACAAGTACAGAAGAGTATAAAGAGAAAATTGAGGTGTTACGTAAATTTAACGGAAATCAATTGTTATTGCAAGGGGGCTTACATCCTAAATTAGGATTAGAATTTTATTCAAAATTATTTAGTGATTTAAAATCATCATATCCTGATTTAAAGCTACATGCTTTAGGCCCGGCAGAAATAGCTCATATAGCACGTATTGAAAAGCAGTCATATAAGTTTATACTTGAAAAATTGATTGAGGCCGGACTTGATAGTCTTCCTGGTGCCGGAGCTGAAATTTTGGTTGACCGTGTGCGAAAAACGGTTTCAAAAGGAAAATGTAGTGCAGATCAATGGCTTGATGTAATGCGTGAAGCACATAAACTGAATATGATTACATCTGCAACTATGATGCTGGGGCATATTGAAACCAAAAGAGAAAGAATGGAACACCTCGTGAAAATCAGGCAGGTTCAGTCTGAAAAACCAGAAAATTCTCCTGGATTTATTTCTTTTATTCCATGGCCATTTATGGATGAAGGAACACAGTTAAATGTAGAAGATGGTGTGGTTAATAATGTAAAATCTGAAGAATATATCAGAACCATCGCAATAAGCAGAATTATGTTACCAAATGTAAAAAATATACAGGCTTCGTGGTTAACAGTTGGTGAAGAAACTGGTAAAATATGCCTGCATGCGGGTGCTAATGATTTTGGATCAATTATGATTGAAGAAAATGTTGTTTCTGTAGCTGGTGCGACACAAGAGTTTGATGCTGAGGGAATTCAAAAAGCAATTATTGATGCTGGATTTACACCTTTTCTACGTGATCAAACCTATCATCCTGCGGTTAATGCAGACAAAGTGCTTATTAGGGCTTAATTCTAAATCTCTGTGGTACTACTGAAAACTTAGTAGGTAACTAATTAAAATGTATCTTGGTTATTTGTTTATACGTTTATGCCCTTATATTGCTTAATTATCTAGTCATAAACAAATCAACGAATAACCATGGTGACTTTATACTGAAAATTACCTTATGGTCAAGCACCCACGAAAATGGTAGTAGAGCCATCTCTGTAAATATAGATGTTTGTGATTTGCTTATATAGCTTAATCGTTTTTGTAAGCTCATAATTTAAATTGGCAATTTGTATTTCTTGGCAAATTCTTTGTTTAGACTTAAATGATTTATCTACTGATATATTTTTATATCCAAAAATGTAAAGTATATTTGTAATTTCAATAAGTATTTTTTTAGATTAATTAAATACTTTCTAAATTATTTGCATTAAGATTCAATGAAGATACGCGCAAAAATATTCTTATTTATTTTTATAACATCATTTATTGTTTTTGCTGTAGTTATTGGAGTAATTGTTTTCAGTTACAGAAATAATGCATTAAAAGAAGCAAATCGCTTGGCAGATTCTTTTGCTCTACAAGCTGCAAAATCAGTAAAGTCAACTCTGGAGAAAGATTTAGGTGTTACACAAACACTTGCCATGGCTTTTGACGGTTTTGATAAAATCCCAAATAAGATTAGGCAACCTATTTATGAGAATATAATTGGAAATATTTTGGAAGGACATCCAGAATATCTTGCTGTTTGGATGTCGTGGGAACTAAGATTTATTGACCCTCAATACACAAGGCCTTATGGCAGACAACGAACAGTTACTGTTTTGGAGTCAGGTAATTTACGTTTTATTGTTGATACGGTAGAAACTGATGGTGATGTGCTTGGGAGTATGTATCACGATCAAAAAATATCAATGAAGGATTTGTTAACTAATCCATATTTCTATATTTATTCTCCGGAAGAAGGCGGAGACTCTATTCTTGAAACAAGTGTTGCAGCTTCAATAATGAAAGATGGAGAGTTTGTTGGATTAGCAGGAATTGATATTACGCTTTCACGTTTTCAGAATTTAACTGATCAGATAGAACCATTTGAGGGTAGTTTTGCATTTCTTTTAGCAAATAATAGTACAATAATTTCCTTTCCGGACGAAAAAAATGTTGGAGATAGCCTAATTAAGGTTTTTCCCGAGTTTGAAAATCAGGGAGTTATTGAAAAAATAAGAGAGGGTAGAGTTTTTTCTTTTGAATATGAAGATAGTACGTCCTATTCCAGCTATGTTTCTTTTGCACCTATAAAAGTAGGAAACACGGGTACACCTTGGGCAATATGCCTTATTGCACCAACAAAAAAGGTTGAAGAAGAAGCGAATGCGAATTTTATAAAATCATTATTATTTGGTTTTAAAGGACTGTTTGGTTTCTCGCTAATTTCACTTTTTATTGCACAACGAATTACGCTTCCTTTAAAACAATCTACTTCAATTTTAAAAGATTTAGATAAAGGAATTATTGATTTTTCGAAAAAGGTAAGTGCTCGCTCTAAAGATGAATTGGCTGAAATGGCCAGATCTTTAAATCATCTAATGACTACATTAAATGAAACAGCTAACTTTGCAAAAAAGATAGGACAAGGGGATTTTTCTTCTAAATATGAGGCACTTAGTGAACATGATGTTTTAGGAAATGCCCTTATCGATATGAAAAATAACCTGCAAAATGCTCAGGAGCAGGAAGATATTAGAGATTTAGAGCGAAAAAAACTAAACTGGTCACAGGACGGCATTTCTGAGCTAGGTGAAGTATTAAGAAAAAGTTCTGATAATTTTGAAGAATATTTATTTAATATTATTAGTAAAGTTGTAAGCTATCTGGGAGCTGAGCAGGGTGGAATATTTCTGCTGAATGATGAAGATTTGGAGAAACCATTCTTAGAATTACGTACAGCTTTTGCCTATGATCGGAAAAAAGTGCTTGAGGCAAAAATTGAGATTGGTGAAAGCCTTGTTGGAAGATGTTTTCAGGAACAAGAACTTATTCATTTAACAAACTTACCCGAAGGTTATACTTTTATAACATCAGGCTTAGGAGGGCATGATCCTAAGAGTCTTTTACTGTTACCTTTAATGTTTGAGGCAGAAACTTTTGGTGTTGTTGAAATTGCATCTTTACGTGTTTTTGCTGATTTTGAAATTGACTTTTTAACAAGTATTGGTGAGCGAATTGCCTCATCAATTTCGGTGGCACATAAAAATTTAAGAACAAAAGATTTACTTGAAAAGTACCAAATCCAATCTGATGAAATTCAGGAAAGAGAACATGCAATACAGGAAAACCTAATTGAACTTCAAAAAGTACAGGAAGAAGCAGAAATTAAAGAAATGGAAACGGAAGGTGTTATTAGTGCATTAACCAAAATTGGCTCTGTAGTTTGGTATGATATGAATGGGGTCATTTTAAAGATAAAAGATCCTAATCTTTTTGATGCCGGACTCACTGAAAGTGATATGATTGGCAAAAATCAAAGTGAGTTTGCGCCCGAAGCAAAAGAAGATCCTGAAGCATATAAGAATTTCTGGGACGACCTGAGAGCCGGATTTTCAAGAAAGCGAATGTTTAAAACCGAGTTGAATGGTGGAACTTTGTGGATATCAGAGATTTACACACCCATTAAAGATAATAAAGGGAATCCGTATAAAGTTATAAATATTGGCTTTAATATATCTGGGCAAAAAGTGCTTGAAGGAAAAATTAAAGACTTACGAAAAGAAATTAAGGAATTAAAAGATCAACTTTCCTAAATTGCATTGTTGTGTCCACTCCGAAAAACCGCTAAGCGGATCCCCTATAAAATACAAAAAAGGGATCAGTCTGTATATCGGTTCTTTAAGAATCCATGGCTATGAAAGGATAATTTTAGTTTTCGGAGTAGTTGCATTGTTTTTTTTTACATTCAAAAAACAGCTTTTGCAATTTTATAAATATTATCAGCTTTTCCCATAGAATAATAATGCACAGAAGGTACATTGTTTTTTATAAGCTCTTTTGACTGTTCAATAGCCCATTCAACACCAAGCTGTCTGACATCTTCATTTGTTTTGCATTTACGTACTTCATTTGCCAATTCTTCGGGAATGTCAATTTGAAATGTTGCTGGTAAAATGTTAAGGTGACGTTTTATTGAAATTGGCTTTATACCCGGTATTATTGGTACATTGATATCATTTTGTCGGCAAAGATTAACAAAGTCAAAATATTTTTTATTATCAAAAAACATCTGCGTTACTATATATTCAGCACCTTCATCAATTTTCTTTTTTAAGTAAGATAAATCTGTTTGAATGTTCGGAGCTTCAAAATGCTTTTCAGGATATCCGGCAACACCAAAAGAAAAATCCATTTTTGTCGTATTTTCCAGTTCCTCATCTAAATAGGTACCATTATTCAACTTTTGAATTTGTTTTATTAATTCTAAAGCATGTGCATGGCCATCTTTTTCCGCTTTAAATTCTTTATCAGCAGATAATGGATCACCTCTTAAAACTAATAAGTTTCTTATACCTAAAAAATGAAGGTCGATTAAAGCATTTTCAGTTTCCTCTTTTGAAAACCCTCCACAAATAATATGTGGCACAACATTAACTTCTCTGTATTTGTATTTTATAGCTGCGGCAATGGCAACTGTTCCCGGACGTTTATGAACGGTTTTACGCTCAAGCAAACCGGATTTATGCATTTTGTAAACAACCTCTTCCCTGTGGTAAGTAATATTTAAATACTTAGGTTTAAACTCCATCAGTGGATCTATAACGTCGTATATCAGGTTAATATCTTTTCCTTTTAATGGAGGTAATATTTCAAATGAGAATAAGGGTTTTTTTGATTTATTTATGTGGTCAATTACTTTATTTTGCATACTATAAATGTTTTGAATGGGCAAATTTAACAAAAAGACTTTGTAATTGTACTTCTTAACCCGCATTATTTATGGATTTTTCTATACATGAACCTTTACATGCGAAGCATAATTATTGGGGTTAACAGCAATCATTTCGTAAAAACAACTTGATTAAATCCGAAATTTTCTATAAATTGCTATAAACTTTAAATAAAAACAGATGAAATTATTAAAAAAGATAATTATTGCAACAGGTGTTTTGTTTGGGCTTGCAGCCTCTTTGTCACTTTTTCAGCGCAAAACAATATTACTTACTGGCAGGGTTGATTACACCGGAAATAAAAAGAATGAAGATGCTAAAGAGCTCAAGTTAGAAAAAGAGCACAGTATTAGAAAAATAAGTGGGAATAACGAAGGTTTTATCCTTTATAAAAACAATGAAGAATTCCTAAAAAGTTCAGAAAGAAATCCGATATCAGTAGTTGGTACTCACCTTGGTAAAGGTATCTATAAAGTTGTTCCCGTAAATTCTGCTAAGCGACCGGCTGATATAGTTATTGAGCTGGTAGAATCTTGATACAATTTTTATAAACCATATTCATTTCCATCCCATGCATATTTAGCATTTTCAGTTAACATTGATTTAAGTGGTGACATTACATCGGCAAAGCAATATCCTGCCACCAGGGTTAACGAAACGGAAATTAGAGTAAGCCATCTTACTGCTTTTGAGTCTCTTAATGAGTTTTGTATTTGTTCAGTCATAATTTTAGTAATTAATCATTGAGTCTGCTCCGAAAAGTCTAAAATACTCAAATTTATGTGTTTTAGTGTCGGCGTGAATCTGCTAATTATCTGATTACAAGATGATATTATTGTTTGATTTTTGCTGAAATACTCACACCGACACTTATCGGAGTGCCGTCATCATTAAGTCATTGGTAATTTAAAATAGATGTTAATTACTATCAATGGCTCTGGTTTAAATGTCCTGTGGTTTTTTGATTTTATAACGTTTTGATTATTTGTTTATCCGTTTATTTGGTGATTCTATGGTAAACGATAAATCTATTTTTGAAATAGGTGGAAAAAATAAGAAGCAAAGCCTGATAAAAGATACAAAAACTGCCTTTATTGTTAAGGATAATATTAAATTAGGTGTTAATAATATAATTCCTTTATGGTTATTTGGCTTTTTGTACTAATAAAAACAGCTTAAGATTAAAATAGTTTTATTGATATATGGTTTTCATTATCAGAAAAATATATATTTTTGGAGGTTGTAAGAAAATATATTTGACTATCAAATAATTAAAAAAATATTATATGCTTAAAATTTACCTTTTCAGAAATATTTTAATTGTCATTTTATTCTTATTTAGTTTTAACTCAATCATCTCTCAAAACATTAATCATTGGGAAATGGTTGTGGCAGCAGACGATTCCTGGCAATATTTTCTAGGCAATTCAGAACCACCTGTTGAGTGGACTGATGTTGCTTTTGATGCTTCTTCATGGTTAACAGGTACAGGTGGAATTGGTTATGGAGACGGTGATGATGGAACTATAATAAGCGCGGTCACTTCTGTCTATCTTCGAAGTAATTTCAATTTGATTGATACGTCGATTATTTCATGGGCTATTTTACATGTAGATTATGACGATGCTTTTGTTGCATATTTGAATGGACATGAGATTATTAGGGCAAATATTGGAACCGTAGATGTTCGACCAAATTATTATTCATTAGCCAGTGAATTACATGAGGCTCAAATGTACACAGGTGGAATTCCTGAACGCTTTATTATCAATAAGGATACACTTAAAAAATATATGGTTGAAGGAATTAATGTTTTGGCTTTACAAGTACATAATTTTGAAGCAAACTCTTCTGACTTGTCATCCACAACCTTTTTCTCAGTGGGTATTGAAGATGCAAGTACACCATACAGAAATGTTCTGGCTTGGTTTAATGACCCAATGGATGAAAACTCAAATCTGCCAATTTTGCTTATTGATACATGGGGCCAAACCATTATTGATGAACCTAAAATTACATCATGGTTAAAAGTAATTGATAACGGACCGGGACAATTGAATAATTACTTCGATACGCCAACAGATTATGATAGTTATATAGGAATTGAAATTCGTGGGCAATCATCTCAAATGTTTCCTAAAAAAAGCTTTTCAGTTGAAACTCGCGATGAGTTTGGTGATGGCATTAATGTAAGTCTCCTTGGAATGCCGGAAGAAGAAGACTGGGTACTTTATGCACCTTATTCAGATAAAACCATGTTGCGAAATGCAATTACCTACCATTTGGGTAGAAAAATGGGTGACTGGCAGCCAAGATATAAGTTTTGTGAAGTATATTTAAATGGAAACTATCATGGTGTATACATGCTTATTGAAAAAATAAAACGAGATGGAAACCGTGTGGATGTAAATAAACTAAAACCGGATGAAATTTCAGGTGATGATTTAACTGGTGGTTATATCCTTAAGGTTGATAAGATTTGGGATCTAATGCCAAGTGAGTATTTTTACACACAACCTACTTATTCTTATAATAATGCAAGAAACTATGCTTTTACTTATGTATACCCCAAATTTGATGATATAGTAACGGAACAAAAATCTTACATTTACAATTATCTAAGAGATCTTGAAAATTCATTAAATGCAAATACATTTAAAGATCCTGATATTGGATTTAGAAAGTATATGGATGTTAATTCATTTATAGATTTTCAAATAATTAATGAGTTGACAAATAATGTGGATGGTTATAGATACAGTACCTATTTTTATAAGAAAAAAGATTCAAATGAAGGTAAATTATTTGCCGGTCCTTTATGGGATTTTAATCTCGGCTTTGGTAATGTAGATTATGCTCCTTCAAATTTGGCTACTGATGAATGGTTATATCCAAACTATGGACCCGATGAAAACTATCCAATGCATTGGTGGGCACGTTTGATGGAGGACAATGATTATCATAATGCCTTTGTAGACAGATGGGTCGAATTAAGAGCAGGCCCTTTTAAAACAGATTCAATTATGGCTTATTTAACAGATACCATTGATTATCTGGGTGGAGCTATAGACCGTAATTTTGATCGGTGGCCTGTTATTGGTGAGTATATCTGGCCAAACTATTTTGTGGGAAATTCTTATGGACAAGAAATAGATTTTTTAAAAACATGGATAACAAATCGTTTAGATTGGATGGATGCAAATATTTCACATGTAACAAGTATCCCGTTTGAAGTAGTCCAGAATAGTAACTTGTTAATATTCCCAAATCCCGTTAAGGAGAAATTTACGATACAGCTTTTTATTCGTGACTTGAGTAAAATTGATATTGAAATTATTGATTTACAAGGGAAAAGTGTTTTTATTTCAAAATATTCACCTGTTTCATCAGGGAGTCTAAGTTTTCAGGTAGGTATACCAAAACTAAAGAACGCTTATTATATTCTTAAGGTTCGACAAAAAGACCGAGTAATTGGGATGAAAAAAATAGTAATAAACAATTAATATACGAGGGAATTTGCTGAAACTAAGCTTCTTGTTTTATTTGTTTAAAATTGTCTTTATTGTTAAGGAGGATATTGAATTAGGTGTTAATAATGTAATTCCTTTATGGTTATTTGGGTTTTTGTACTAAATTTCATAAAAAATGAGTTATGAAATAAATTCATAACTCATTGAGTATCAGAGGTCACGAGCGGATTCGAACCGCTGTAGCTGGTTTTGCAGACCAGAGCCTAGCCGCTCGGCCACGTGACCATTATTTATTGGTCTGCAAAATTATAAATAATCTCTGAATAATTCCATAATAACTTCATTTTTTATTCAATTTAATCTTAATTCCTTTGAAAAAGTATTTTGCGATACAATTTTTGAAACTAGGAAAACAACTAAGGTCATAATTAAGGACATAGTAAGTAAATAAAGCAATATATAACATCGGTTGTTTTTTTTGAAAAACTTTAATTATGAGTTAAATTTGTATTAACAAATAGCGATACATATTTATCTTAACTCTTAAATTTACAACTATGAAAAAAGCACTTATTACTTTAATACTTTTGGTTGGATTTTTAAATCTTACAGCGCAAAATGCATCTGTTGCATGGTATAACTGGAGCAATCCGGAGACTTTTCTATTAAGTCCGCCACCCTTAATTACGGGTTGGGGCGTTTATAGTGATTCACTTTCTCACACTTTTAATGGAAAAATGTTTTATGAATTCAATGGGGAGTATTATCCAATTAGTAACTGGGCAGAATATTATTTATGGTTTGTTAATAAATATTGGTATAATTTCACTGATCCACAATTGTATGAATACTACTACCTTCAAAATGACGATTATGAAATGGCACGTTATATTGCGGGAGACAATTATCAGGGGTATTATTACCCTTCACGAATAAATATTACTTTTGTTGGTAAGGATGTTGATGTTAATAGACTGAATGCTAATAGCAAATATATAGCCTCAAATGACAAAAAAGTAAAAAAGCTTGAAAAGCAAGTCACGTTTTCAGAAGAACAGTATAAAAAGGAGCATGATATTAAGAAAAATGAACAAATTGGAAATAAAAATCAAGCTAAATTGCATAAAATTGAAACAAAAAATGAATTAAATAATAAGGAGTATAAACATAAAACAAATAACAACTCTTCAACTAATGGAAATTCTAGTGGAAACACCATGAAATCAGAAGGTATACCATCATCAAACACACAAAAGAAATCATCGGGCAGCAAAACAATTAAGTAGTAAATTTAAAAAAATAAATATGGGAAAAGTAGCATGGTAAACTATGCTACTTTTTTTATTGATATTTACTTAATGTAAGATATACTACACAACAAACTTTTTATTATTATCTTTGAGTTTAAATAAATTCAAAATGACACATAAAAAGAAAAAACGCAAAGGGAAAAAATTACCCTCATATAATCAAAAAACACTAAAGAAATTTATTATTGATATTTTTCGGAAAGATGCCGGAAAACTGTATAATTATAAACAAATTGCCAAACAGCTTGATATAAAAGATCACGAAACCCGAAAACTTATTAATAATGTTCTTTATCAATTTGTAAATGATGGAAAATTAGAAGAAGTTTATACCGGGAAATTTAAATTTATAGCCAAAGGGGCATTTATTACGGGTATTGTTGATATGACCATGCGAGGAACCGCATATATTGTATCCGATGATATTGAGGAAGATATTTTTGTTTCTCAAGTTAATTTAAATCATGCTTTGCATGGTGATGAGGTTAAGGTTTATATTGCTGCACGAAAGAAAAAACGACAGCTGGAAGGTGAAGTGGTTGAAATTATTAAGCAATCACGTACAACTTTTGTTGGTGTACTTGAAATTTCAAAGCATTTTGCCTTTTTAATTCCTGAAGGAAGAAACATGCCTCATGATCTTTTTATTCCGCTAAATAAGTTAAAAGGTGCAAAAAATGGTGTAAAAGCAATTGCTGAAATAGTAGAATGGCCAAAAGGAGCAAAAAACCCAATTGCGGAAATAATAGAAGTGCTTGGAACACCGGGCGACAATGAGGTGGAAATGCATGCAATACTTGCTGAATTTGAATTGCCTTATAAATATCCTGAAAAGATTATTGCTGAGGCTGAAAAAATTGCTAATGAAATAAAACCTTCGGACATTAAAAATCGAAGGGATTTTAGAGAAATTACAACGATAACGATTGACCCTGAAGATGCAAAAGACTTTGACGATGCTTTATCAATCAGAACTTTAGAAAATGGTAATTACGAAATTGGAGTACATATTGCTGATGTATCACATTATGTAGAACAGGGAACTTTGCTTGATGAAGAAGCCTACAACAGGGCAACATCAGTCTACCTAGTTGATAGGGTGATACCGATGTTACCTGAACGTCTTTCAAACCTAATTTGCTCATTACGTCCTGATGAGGAAAAACTTACCTTTTCAGCAGTTTTTGAAATGGACGATAATGCAAATGTAATAAGCAAATGGTTTGGTAAAACAATTATTAAGTCTGACAGGCGATTTACATACGATGAGGCTCAGCAAATTATTGAAACCGGAACAGGTGATTTTGAGGATGAGGTTTTAAAAATGAATGAATTAGCTCAAAAATTACGAGAACAACGATATAGAAAAGGCTCTATTTCATTTGATAAAATAGAAGTTAAATTCCACATTGATGAAAACGGGAAACCGATAGACGTTTATTTTAAAAAATCAAAAGAAGCCAATAAATTGATTGAGGAGTTTATGTTGTTGGCAAATAAGAAGGTGGCAGAAGAAATAGGAAAAGGAAAGTCGAAAAATGCAGAAAAGACCTTTGTTTACCGTATTCATGATGAACCTGATCTTGATAAACTAAATACATTTTCGAACTTTATTAAGCGATATGGTTATAAAATTAACCTGAAAAGCAAAAAAGAAATTGCCAGCTCAATGAACAATCTTTTGGAAACTGTACAGGGGAAATCAGAACAAAATGTAATTGAAAACCTGGCAATCCGTTCTATGGCTAAAGCGGAATATTCTACAGACAATATTGGTCACTATGGCTTGGCCTTTGACCATTATTCGCATTTTACTTCGCCAATACGGCGTTATCCTGATTTGATGGTACATCGCTTACTGGAGTTATATAATAGTGGTGGGCAATCTGCAAATAAGGCTGAGTATGAGAATAGTTGTAAGCATAGTTCAAAAATGGAACGTACCGCAGCAATGGCTGAAAGAGCTTCAATAAAATATAAGCAGGTTGAGTTTATGCAGGATAAATTGGGGCAAATTTTTGATGGAGTAATTTCAGGTATTACCGAATGGGGTATGTATGTTGAAATTGTTGAAAATAAGATTGAAGGAATGGTTTCTTTACGTGAAATGGATGATGATTTTTATATTTTTAACGAAAAGGAATACTCTATTATAGGACAATCTCATGGCAAAAAATTCACTATTGGAGATCAGGTACAAATTCAAATTAGCAAGGCAAACCTTCGACGTAAACAACTTGATTTTATCTTGGTTGATGAACTAGAATAGAGATATTTGCACCTATTATAAAAAGCCTGAAACCAAGAGCGGCTTTACGAGGGCTTTGCCTGAAGCAATCTCAAACTATTCAGGAAGTGGTAAATTCAAATATTCTGACTGTTTTCTTAGTCTACTTTAGTGTGGCTAGGCACTATGGCTTTGCCAAATTCCCCATAAACAATATCGTACCTGTGGAATTTTCTCTAATTAAGAACATGAAAGGGTGATCTGCTTTAAAAAGTGTTGGCTTAGTTGCGTTACCAACAATTGCTGATCGGGATACAACAACAGCTGTTGCAGCACTTGCCTTAGTGCCACTTTCATTAAGTTCAATTGCTGCTTTGTGTATAACATTGCTTATAAATAGTTCTTTACTTCCTGTAATACCTGAAAAATCAGCTGAGGAATTAAAAATGGAGGCTAATCCCATTTCGATTAAATATTTATTTAATTCGTATTCGCTTTTGAGCTTAAATTTTGGCAAGTGTAGTTCAAGCTTTTCTTTTTTGAAGCTAGAGTATATTTTTCTAAAATAAAGACTATTAATTGATTCTGATAAATTTTCTGAAGGATTCTTTGGCAATAAGATAATCATAGAGGCTTCATTGTTTTCATATGGTATTTCTATTGCGCTTAATAAATTATCTGTATAGTAAGAATAATTAGATGTGTCAGTCATGTAGTCACAGCTTGAAGAATCTTTTTGACTTGTTTTAAATATGCCCTTGTAGGTGTTTTCTTTAGGAAATTTTATGTTCCATTTACTAAAATAATAAATGGCATTAACTAACACAAGCATTGTTGAATTTGATAAAACATTGGGAGCAATAAAATCGCTAATCATTCCCTTGGTTGTTTTTTCTACCCATGAGTTAATTTCGTTTCTTGCTTTTTTTCGTCCCTTTTCACTTGAAAAGTTGGCTGTATTTACTTCTGACTTAAAATCATATGAGATTAATTTCCGGTATTCTTTTTCAAGTTTATAAGAGTTTTCTAACCAAAGAGCATTCGCTGAATAAAGTTCTAGCTTTTTGTTAAAGCTTAATGATTCATTTAAGTCATAAAAATCTTTATTTACACTTTTGTCCACATTAGGAAAAAGAATTTTCTCCATCTCCAGTTTAGTACTGTCTTTTGCTCCGGCATAAGTCATGGCAAGTGCACTCGAAATACTGTATGCAGAAATTAAGGTGTTTTCATTTTCTGTATTAATCCTTTTCAATAAGTTAAAAGAAAGGGTATTAATATTTTTGACAATATGTTTTGTTTGGGCGATATTCATAAGATAAAAAAATATAAAGATGCTTACCAGGATAATTTTTTTCATAGCTCATAACTTAGATATTGTCAAATTTACAGAAAATCTATGTTAAAGTAATTATTAATTTATGATTACTTGCTTATTTTATTGTAATGCAGAAGATTATTTGATAAACTTAGTAAAGTAATTAATGGATCATTAAGAACTTTGATAAATAATGAAATCTCGTTGTGATTTCAGTAAGTTTATAATATCAAGTAGCATATTTTTTGTTTCACTCAAAATACCCAAATATAATAGTGAATTTTTTGTGCCTGCTTGTGCATTTTTAATCCTTTTAATTTGGTTACGCCTAAATTTATCTATTGCATCTAATATTTTTTGCTGATGTTTTAAAGCATTATCAATATTACCAAACCGAGTATTTTTAATGATTTCAAGAATTTCATTTAATAAGCCCTGTAATAGCTGTTCCAGTTCTTTTAGTTCTGCAATTTGAGTCTCGTCAAAACCGGTATGTTGATTATCAAAATGTTGATAAGCCGGGCGAATAATAAATGTAATTGCATGAGCAATTTCTCTTAAGTAGTCTAAAACCTGCACATAATAATGCCCGGTTTCTATCGAATCATCTTGTAATTCTTGAATTGTTCCCTCTAAACTATCTTTTAATGATTTTGCTTTATCGTTTAGTTTATCAACTTTTTGACTTAACTTTTTTAATGCTTTTCTGTCCTCAGTAGCAATTGCATCAACAGCCTTACCATATATCTCAGAAATATTAGTTATTGTATTAATAACATTAATTGAACATGCTTCTAATATATTAACATGTTCTTGCTCTCCATTTTCTCCGTTTAAATTATCATCATCACCGGAACGTTTTTTATGTACGGATTTAGACTTAATTAATATAAATGCCGCCAAAATTAACAAAACAGGAACCATGGCAAAACCCACAGAATATATACTCATTGCAACCAAAAATGCAACAGTAAACGCAATAAATGCCGTAAAGAACCATCCGCCAATTACAGTCATTACACCACTTACACGATAAACTGCACTATCACGCCCCCATGCACCGTCTGCCAGTGAAGTTCCCATGGTAACCATAAATGTTACGTAAGTTGTGGATAAAGGAAGTTTCAGAGAAGTGGCAAAGCTAATAAGAATACTAGCCACAGTTAAATTTACACTAGCTCTTACGAGGTCAAAAGATACATTCTCGTCACTTTTAGTTTGTTTAGGTACATCAAAACGTTTTTTAATTGACTCCTGAATAGGTGCAGGAACTATATAATTAATTGCATTTGATGCTTTTATTGATTGGCGAACAATATATCGTGAGAAAACTGATGATTCAAACTGTTCTTTTCCTTCTTGATTTTGTTTGCTTAAATTTAGAGTAGTGGCCGTAACGCTTCTGGCTTTTTTCGAGAGCCAAAGGGTTATAACCATTATAAGTCCGGCAATTAGTAGGTATAAAGTTGGTGTCTTTACTTTGGCAGACAGTATTGCCATTGAAAAATCATCAGCATTAATGCCTTCGGCAGCATGCCATGCCTCGTATGATTTAACACCAGCCAAAGGAACACCAATAAAGTTTACCAGGTCATTTCCTGCAAAGGCCATAGCCAAAGCGAAAGTTCCTACCAGGATAATCATTTTAAATATGTTAACTTTTGTGAAAGTTTGCAAAAGCTTCAAAATAATTGTCCAGAAAATAAAACTTATAATAATAATTTGTAAGGTATTGTTATGTATCCATTCTTTTGTTGCTACATCCATAAATGAAGCTCCTTTTGCTCCCTTTATTAAAATAAAATAGGTTATAGATGTAATAGCAATACCACCCCATAACGCTCCATAATATTTATATGATTTTTCGTAATTAAATGAAAATACAATTCTTACTAAATATTGAATTGCTGCACCAATGGTAAATGCAACAACTACAGAAAGTAAAATTCCTGCTATGATTAGCAGTGCTTTACCAGAGTTTATGTATTCACCTAATGAACTAAGGCCAGCTTCACTATCAGCAATCTTTAATATTGCTACGGCAACTGCTGCACCAAGTAATTCAAATACAATAGATACTGTGGTTGAAGTAGGCAGACCAAAAGTATTAAAGGTATCTAACAAAATAATATCTGTTAACATTACTGCTAAAAAGATGATCATAATGTTAGTGAAACTGAACATTTCCGGATGAAAAATGCTTTTTCGGGCAACTTCCATCATTCCACTTGAAAAGGTGGCACCGAAAACAATTCCTAAGCTGGCAACGATCATAATAACCCAGAAAGGTGCTGCTTTTGAGCCAATTGCAGAATTAAGAAAGTTAACAGCATCATTACTTACACCCACTACCAAATCTGAAACCGCCAGTATTACTAGTACAATAATCAATAAAATAAATACAATTTCCATTATTAACTTATATTAAATTTAGTGCAAAGCTAAAGTTACAAGTCACTAAACTAATGAAAACAATATTAAGTTTATCTTAAGTTTATGTTAAGTTTACGTTAAGTTTTTATTCCAAGTTTTTTCTTAACTAAAGCTTCAACATTGTCTCGTTTTTCTGAATACAGAAGTTGTCCGTTACTATTGTCAATAATGAATCGATACCCGTTTTCTTTGGCTACAGATGCTATTGCCTTTTTGAGTTTAATAATTGCTTTTTGATACAGTTCTGTCTTTTTTTGCCCAATTTCCTTTTGGGCATTAAGTTGGAATTGTCTTAAATCAGCTTGTAGTTTATTTAGTTCGTTCTCTTTTTCTTTTTTAAGAAAATCAGAAAGACTTTCTTTTGACTTGGTGAATTCTTCAAGCTTTTTCTTGTACTCAATATTTTTTGAATTTATATAGTCGTTAATTGGTTTAATATATGCTTCAAGCTCTTTGTTAGCAGAAGCAATTTCTGGCATTTCCTGTAGTATCTTATCTGCATTTACAAATCCATATTTAAACTCTTGAGCCGATAGGTTAAAAGAACCAAAAATAACAATCAATATTATAATTAAGTTTTTCATATAAAAAATCTTTAAGTTAATCTGATAAAAGTATAGGTTTTTAAAATAGTAATTAAGAATTTTTGATTAATTAGGTAATAATATCTATAAGTATTAGTATATAGGGGGTAAATTAATGATTTGTATAATTTATAATTGTACCTTATTGATTAGTAGAGGCTAAGTCTTATAAAAACCGTGCCAACTTCACTTTACTTTGTAAATTATTTTTAACATTTTTCAAGTGATAATTATATTAAATAATCTTATCAACAATATAAATATTAAATTTCATATTGGTTTTCAATATGATAAAAATATTATGAACAAAATTAGACCTTTCTAAAGTGCCTTTTTAAAAATTTAGGTTTTTTAGATTTCTTTTTATTAAATATCTTGCAAACGGAAATAAATACCATAACTACTTAATTATCAATAATACTGTTTAAAAAACAAAGAATAATGTACATTGAACCCATGATCCTAAAAGACTCCAAGAAGAAAAAATCATACACTTTTGATGAAGCTTTTAAAAAAGCATTGAACTATTTTGATGGTGATGAACTTGCTGCAAGAGTTTGGGTAAATAAATATGCCTTGAAGGATTC
>JAOZNO010000068.1 GCA_029933755.1 Bacteroidales bacterium
CATTTTCTTATCAGAGACATAGAAAATGCATAGTTTTCGTGCTAGCACTAATTATTATGGGTAGTCATTAATTGTCGTTAGTAGTCATTAATCAATATTCATTCTACATGGCTGGAATATATATTCATATACCTTTTTGTAAGAAAATTTGTTATTATTGCGATTTTTATAAATCTGCCAACTTCCGTTATGTGGATGACTTTTTTAAGGCTTTAGTTAAGGAAATTTCATTTAAAAGTAATTTTGTTAATGAACAAATTGAGACTATTTATTTTGGTGGTGGTACTCCTTCGAGTGTTTCATTATCGAACATAGAGTTAACACTTAAGAAATTGTATCAACATTTTCCTATTGTTTCAAGTCCTGAAATTACCTTTGAAATTAATCCTGATGATGTTGATTTGGCTTATTTACGATCCTTAAGAGCAATAGGAATTAATAGATTAAGTATTGGTGTTCAGTCTTTTAATAATTCTATACTTACATTTTTACATCGTAGGCATAATGCAGAACAATCAATAAATGTAATTTCAGATTCGGTAAATGCTGGATTTAAAAATATTTCTATCGATTTAATTTATGGTATTCCTAATCAGAAGCTTAGTGATTTTGAGAATGATTTGAAAATTTTTAAATCATTTAACTTAAGTCACTTATCTGCTTATCATTTATCTATTGAAGAAAAAACTCATTTTGGAAGAATGTTAAAAAAGGGTGTCATCAGTGAAATTAATGATACTGAAAGTTCATTGTTTTATAATAAGCTTATAAAATTTATGAAACTTAATGATTATGTGCATTACGAAATTTCAAGTTTTGCTTTAGCTTCCAGTTATTCTAAACATAATACAAGCTATTGGCAGAATGTGCCATATATTGGTTTTGGTCCATCAGCTCATTCTTATGATGGTAACTACCGATATTGGAATATTTCTTCTGTTAAGGAATATATTGTCAATATAGAGCTTAATAAGCCGTATTTTGAGTCTGAAAAGCTAGACAGAATTGATAAATTTAATGAATATATTATTACAGGACTTCGTACAAAATGGGGATGTGATTTATATTATATTAAAAATTACTTTGATATTTCTTTTTATGAGCACTGTATGAAAATACTTAACAATTCTAGGGATCAGGTTTTTATTATTGGAGATGATAGGAAATTCTCTTTATCTGAGGAAGCTCTTTTTAAATCTGATTTTTATATTGAAAAGTTCATTTTTGAAAAGTAGATTATGCAATTTGGTTTAAGTATTTATGGTGCCTGGTGGTTTAGTTTAATTTATTTAATATTTGCATATGGTTTATGGTTTATTTTTCCAAAATTTGTACAAATTCGCTTTACTAAAACGCCTTATATCAATTATATAAGTGAGATTTATAAATATAGTTACATTCTTCTGTTACTATTAACTATTTTTATACCTTTTCAAATAAATACTTACTTTTTTATAGGGCTTGGTATTTATTTGCTTGGCTTGTTTATATATATTAGTGCGATTTTTTATTTTAGTATAAATGAAATAGATTTGCCTGTAACAAAGGGAATTTACAAATATTTAAGACACCCTGTTTACTTTGGTTTCATTATTATGTACCTTGGTATTACGTTGATTAGCAGTAATATATTACTTTTAATTTTATCTCTAGTTATAGCTTATTGCAGTTATCAAATTGCTTTACTTGAAGAGGAATTATGTTCAGATACCTATGGAAAAGATTATATAAATTATAAAAAGACCTCTGGTTTTTTCAAAGCTTAAAAATAAGATATATTTTTGAACTTTAAATTAGTAAATAAACACATTGTTGAAAAATGGATATAAAAGTTGAAGCATTTGGCGATAGTAATAGTAATTACATGAAAACTGCCTTAAATATTCGATTTAAAATTTTTACCGAAGAGCTAAATATAGACAAACGCGAAGAATTTGATGGCTTAGATAAGAATTCTACTCATTATTTAATTTTTCATGATATGATCCCTGCCGGTGTATGCAGATGGCGTAAGGTTGACGATTATATTTATATTGATCGGTTTGGTATAGAAGAAGAATTTAGAGGAAAAGGATTAGCTGTATTATTGCTAAAATATGTTGTTGAAGAATTAATTCCTTCAAAAAAAGAAATTTTAATTATTACTCCAAATAGTAACTTTTCTTTTTTGCGCTTAAATGGATTTTTTAATATTCAGGATGCATTTAAAATTTCAGGTGTAGAGTATTATAAAATTAAGTACAAAAGAAATAGGAAAAAGTATGTCTAATCCTATTAAAAGTTTAATTGGACAAACTGCTATTTATGGTGTCAGTAGTATTGTTGGAAGGCTTCTTAATTATTTTCTTGTTCCCCTGTACACTCATCTTTTTTTAACTCATGAATACGGCGTAGTTACTGAACTGTTAACCTATGTAGGTTTTTTTCTAATTTTCTTAACTTATGGAATGGAAACCGGTTTATTCCGATTTTCTCAGAATAAGGATTATACAAAGGAAGAAATTTATTCAAGCACCTTAACTAGTTTATTTATTACTTCTTTGTCTTTTATTATATTGGTGCTTATTTTCTATGAGAATATTGCTCAATTGCTTGATTATGCTAATAATCCTGAATACATTTTTTTATTGGGTATCACTGTAGGTTTAGATGCTTTTTCGGCTATACCTTTTGCAGAATTAAGAATAAGGAATAAAGCCAAACGTTTTGCTTCTGTTAAGCTTATCAATATTGGACTAAACATTGGACTAAATCTGTTTTTTCTTCTTTTTTGTCCTTTAGTTTTAGGTGAAGATAATATTGTCTTTCAATATTTGTATCCTAAATTAGATGTAGGATATATCTTTATTTCCTACTTTATAACGAGTGTTATCACTCTTTTTATTCTTAGTCCTGAAGTTCTTTCTGTATTTAAAAAATTCACCTTTAATAAACAACTCCTTAGCCGGATGTTTAAATATTCTTTGCCATTAATGGTTGCTGGTTTGGCGGGTATGACAAGTGAAACTCTTGATCGTATTTTATTAAAATATATGATTGTTGTGCCTGAAGGTATTCAGAATACTGGTGAATATATTATGGGCGAAATTGGTATTTATGGTGCGAATTTGAAAATTGCGATTTTAATGGTTCTTTTTATTCAGGCTTTTCGTTATGCGGCAGAGCCATTCTTTTTTAATTATTCTAAAAATACTGATTCAAAAGAATTATATGCGAAAGTCATGAAATATTTTATCATTTTTGGGCTTTTTGTTTTTATTGGAATTACTTTATTTATCGACATTGTAAAATGGATGATTGATACTTCTTATCATGAAGGCTTATATATCATTCCTATTTTGTTACTTAGTAAATTATTTTTTGGAATTATATTTAACTTATCTATATGGTATAAACTTACTAATTTAACAAAATACGGTGCTATACTTGCCTTTAGTGGTGCTTTTGTTAGTGTTATATTAAATATTATATTAATTCCTAAATATGGCTATTTAGGATCTGCCTGGGCGTCATTTTTTGCATATTTGCTAATGATGATTCTATCATTTTTGTTGGGAAAAAGGTATTATAAAATAAAATATGATTTGTTAAATATTTTCATTTATTTTATAATTGCTCTTTTAATATATTTGCTAAATATAGTTGTAAGAGAACTTATGGAATATTACATTATTATTAATGTATTACTCATTATCAGCTTTGTTTTAATTGTTATAAAAAAAGAAAAAATTAGTATAAAAAGTTTAAATATTCTAAAATGGTAGAAGTTAAAATTGTTAATAAGTCAGGATTTGATGTACCTGAGTATCAAACTATTCATTCATCAGGACTTGATTTACGGTCTAATTCTGTGGAATCCATTACTCTTAAGCCTCTGGAACGAGCTTTAATACCTACGGGTTTGTTTATTGCTATTCCTGCTGGTTATGAGGCACAAATACGCCCACGAAGTGGTTTAGCTTTTAAACATGGCATTACTGTTTTAAATACTCCTGGTACTATTGATGCGGATTATAGGGGTGAAATAAAAGTTATTTTGGTTAATTTGTCCAACGAAAATTTTGTTGTTAATTCTGGCGAAAGAATTTGTCAAATGGTATTTGCCAAAGTTCAACAGATTGAATGGAATGTTGTTAAAACTTTAGATGAAACGGATAGGGGTGAGGGTGGCTTTGGTCATACAGGCAGTAAATAGGAAATTGTGGATAGAGGTTTAATTATTATAAATGAGTAGATTATCATATATTATTGTCATTTTTTTCGTTTTTACATCTTTTTTAGCGTCTGATGTTTCAGGGCAAAAGAAGGCTGGTAAAAATATTGCTAAATTTAAGTTTCTGTATTCAGAAGCTTTAAAATTTAAATATAATGAAAATTATCTTGTTGCTGTTCAGCATTTTGAGGAGTGTATAAAATTAATGCCGAATAGTTCTGCAAGTGCCTATCAATTATCCATTGTTTATATTAGATTAAATGAATCAGAAAAGGCTTTATACTATATCAATTATGCATTAGATTTATATCCAAAAAATGAGTGGTATATTTTACAAAAGGCATCTATAGCTGGTTTTCTTGGAAAACATGAAATATATGAATCAAGTTATAAAATATTACATGAATACTTTCCGGACAATCCGGTTTACACTTACGAACTGGCAATAATCTACTTTAAAAATAAGAAATATAGAAATTCACTTCGTTTGTTAGATTTTTTAGAAGAAGAATTAGGTATTATTGAGAGTATTTCCTTTTTAAAAAATAATATTTACCTTGAGCTAAAGGAGTATAAACTAATTGAAAAAGAATTACTTAACTTGGTTTACATGTTTTCTGATAGTGTTAAGTATATTGATATGTTGGGCGAGTATTATTTGTCATTACAACATTACAATAATAGCTTAGAAACGTACAACAGTGGATTGACACAATTTCCTAATTCTAAAAAGCTTAATATTAAAATTGCTCAAATTTATGCCTTACTGGGTGATCATATAATTGGTTATAATTATCTTCTAAAGGGCATTGGTACACCAAATTTGGGCGTAGAGAGACAATTTAATATTGCTAAACTTTTCATTGATGATTCTCAAATTAGTCGAGACCAGATAATTGCTATTTACCGGGAATTTATTATAAATTATAAATCGGTTAAACATATAGAAAATAGCTTTATTAATTTTTTATTAGAAGAAAAGGAATTGAGTCTTGCTGAGACAGAAATAAAAAATATTTTTAAAGATAGTTACGAAAATTTTCAATTGTGGAATTATCTTTTTTCGATATATCTGTCTCAAAATAGGGTAGAGGAGCTTAATTCTTCTGCACTTGAGGCTGTTAATTACTTTCCAAATCAGCCTATGGTTTACTTTTATAGTGGATATTCTTATTTCCTATTAAAGGATTATTTTAATGCTACCTCCAATTTATTAACAGGTATTGATTATGTCTTTGAAAATGATGCATTAGAGCTTGATTTCTATCTGTATTTGGCTGAATCTTTCCATGCTTTAAGTCAACATAGTAAATCTGATTTGTATTTTGATAAATATTTAAGTATTGATTCTTCAAATGCTTATTTATTAAATAATTATGCATATTATTTATCGCAAAGGGAGAAAAAGATTGATAAAGCCTTTAAACTGTCTCGAAAAAGCATTGAAATTGAACCTTTAAACCCTTCATTTTTAGATACATATGCATGGATATATTATTTGAAAGAAGATTTTAAAAATGCTTTATTTTATATTGAAAAGGCGTATAAATTCGGAGGTAATACAAATGCTGTAATTTGTGAGCATTATGGTTATATACTTCTGAAAAGCGATAGGAGGGAGGAAGCGGTTATTCGATTGAAACAAAGTTTGAAATTGAACAAAAATAATACATCTCTTCAAAAAAAATTGGAATCTTTTAATTAGAGTCTATCTATAATGTTAGTTTTTTTGAAATAATTATTTTTTTTACATTTTGTTAAAAGTCATCAGTTCTCAGTATTCAGTCGGCAACTTCCTGTAGTACAGTACCTTTTCAGCCTACTGAGAACTGTGTACACTCTGATAAATTAATAAGAAACCTTACTTAAATGGATATTCTTAACTTTATAGACACGTACTAATTAATCATCCTCTTAATTTCTTTTAAATAGTAGTATATTTTTTAAATTTGTGATTATTATATTTTATAAAATCAATATGTCCAAATTAAAAGTAGTATTTATCTTTTTAATATTCAGTAGTTTAGTATTTTCCTGCAAAACAAAGCGTAAACTTCAAAAAAATGAAAGTACTCAACTTCTTCAGATATATGATAGTATTGTTAATAAATACATTGATTATGAAACTTTATTAATAAAATCTTCTATAAAATATGAAAATGAAAAAAGAAAATTAAATTTAAAAGCAACTGTTAAGCTTAAAAAAGATAGTTTAATTATTATTTCATTAAGTCCTGGATTAGGTATTGAACTTGCACGTATCAAGTTTACTATGGATAGTATATTTGTACTTGATCGATTGTCTTCGCAATTAACGAGGGGCGATTATCAATTTATTGAAAAAACCTACAAAATAAATATTACTTATGCAGATATTCAATCTATTTTAACCAATCAATTGTTTATCTATCCTAGAAATCATAATTCTTTAGAAGATGAATTTGTAAAAGGTTTTCATTTTGGAACGGGCTCTAAAAGGCTTGATATATATAGAAAAACAGATAATTCTGTTGAAAATTTAATTTCACTTGATGAGCAGACTTATTTTGTTAAAAAGTATATTATTAATGATATTCCAAACAAAAGAAATTTAAGTATTCTGTTTGAAGATACTTATTCAGACGAACTTAAAAGTTTACCAAAAAGGGTATCAATTACTAGTTCTGTTGATGGAAAATTCAATAGAATAAAACTGAATTATTCAAAAGTGAGTAAAAATAAAAAATTGAATTTTTCTTTTAAAGTACCCTCTAAATACAAAATTATTGATTTTAAAAAGTGATAATTTGTAATCGATACTTTTGGTTTATCATAATAATTTATATTTCATAAACGACTGGTTATTAGCTGTATAAAAAGAATAAGAATAATAATAATAATATACCTATTAATAAATTCTCATGTGAACTTTGTTACTCTATTATTTAAACACAGTTTTATAGGATAATTGAACTTACTTTTAACTTGTGAAAAATTTTATATTTATACTGGCTTTATTTTTTATTGTTAATACTTTTAATGCTCTTGGGCAAAGTAAAAACTATTATAGAAAAATTAAGAATAGTAATCAAAAATCCATAGAGTATTCTAAAAAATTGTTGGCAGAGTTAAACGCGAATAATACGAATACACTTGATGAACTTTATTTAATTCGAAACGAATTAACGAAAAGGAAATCTACTATATCCGTTATTAATAATGAGTTACGATTATTATCTGAAGAAATTGACAGACATAATTCTTTACTTCAGGAATCATATTTTCAACTTGAGAATCAAAAAAATGAATATGCAAAGTTGATTTATTATTCATATTTAAACTTAAGTGTTCAACAAAGAATGTTATATCTTCTATCGGCAAATAGTTTTACAAGTGTTTATAAACGAATCATTTATCTTCAACAATTAACTGATTATCGTAAGACTAAATATAAGGAAATTTCTAGTTCAATTTATCAAATTGATTCTTCACTTGCACTTTTGAGTAATTTGGAAATTGAGAAAAAAGCTTTATATGAAGATAAAATAAATGAACGTGATTCATTAATAGGAATTAGTAATCAGCTTAATAGATCAATTGTTATTTTAAAACTTGAAATAGAAAAAATTGATGTTTCTGAAAAGAAGGAAGAAAAAAAGAAAGAAATTATCAATTCTAATGTAAAAGTTGAGATTTCTAAAAATATATCAAACTATAAAAAGACAGATCCACCAAAAAACATTAAATTTGGAAAACTGACAGGAAAAGATTTTTCTAAATACAAAAAACAACATTTATGGCCTTTAAAAAAGTTTGTTCTAATTCATAAGTTTGGAAATTATCCGCATCCTGTATTAAACGATATTATTTTAAAGAATGATGGTGTTGAGTTAGCAGCTTTGGCTAATTCGGATGTTTATTCAATTTATAATGGTTTAGTCGTTAATATAATTCCGATTCCAGGTAATGGACATTCTATCCTAATTCGGCATGGTATGTATTATTCTGTATATTCGAAAGTGGGTAAAGTTTATGTTTCCGTTGGTGAGAATGTATCCAGAGGTAAGCGAATAGCGCAGTTAAAGAATGACCAAAAGATGGAAAAGCTTATATTTCAAATATGGAAAGGGAAGGAAAAGTTAAATCCTGAAAAATGGTTGACAAAGTTTTAGTAGGTTTATTTGAAGATTAACTCAAATTTCTTGGATTTTTCTCATATTTTTATCTGGTGTATATGGAATAGCAAATTATTAAAATTATTGTATTTTGTTGAATATATGTTCTTTAGGATATTTATAGCTTAAATAAGCTTATTTTCCTTTTAATAATCGAATAGTATATAATACCTTATTTAAATATGCTATTCTCAGAGACTTTAAAATCTTATAGGACAGTTTTTTTATTTAAATTATAGTTTAGTGAAGGATGGATATTATATATTATTAAAAAAATTAGAAAATTTTATAAAACGATATTATTGGTTTAAAATTTTTAAAGGGATTTTGTTATTTTTCTCTCTAAGTTTTATTATTGTAATTTTTGAATCTTTAATTGAATATTATAATTATACTTCGATTGTTACCCGTACAACTATATTTTATTCAAGCCTTTTATTTTTTTTGTTAATTGCTGCATATTACATAGTATTTCCTTTTTTGTCCTTATTCAAAATAGGCAAACGATTAGACTTTAAAGAGGCTTCAAAAATTTTAAGTAATCACTTTGAATTGGTTGATGACAATTTAATAAATACAATAGAGCTTGGGCAGGATATAAAAAATTATCATAATGAATCTGATTTACTTATAGCAAGTATTGAACAACGAACAAAACATTTAAACCCTATTTCTTTTAGTTTTGCGATTTCTATACGCAATTTAAAAAACAGCTTAGTATATTTTTTGATTAGCACTCTTATTATATTTTCAATTTTCTCTTTTGCTCCTGCTATATTTACAGAAGGTACATTTAGAATTTTAGACTATAAGAAGTATTATGAGCCTTTAGCTCCGTTTAAGTTTGTTGTCAACAATAATAATTTTTTCGTGAAGAAAGGAGATAATTTTATTGTGAATGTTAAGGTAGAGGGTGAATATATTCCTAATGAGGTTTATATTTCAATTAGTGGAAATAGATTTTTAATGTTAAAAGACAAAGAATACAAAAATCAATTTGAGTTCACTATTAAAAATTTAAATAATTCAATTTCTATTTATTTTTTAGCAGACACTTATAAATCTAAAAATTATAAGATTGACGTATTAGCAGCACCTATTTTGAAAAACTTTTTTATAGATATTATTCCTCCTAAATATACAGACCTTGCACGAACTACTTTAAATAATTCAGGGGATCTTCATATTCCTTTTGGGTCAAATGTTAAATGGAAATTTCAAGCTAATTTTGTTGATACTGTATTTTTATCTTTTGTTAACGATACTTCATTTTGTAAAAAAACTAACGATGTATTCGTATGTGAAAAACAGTTATTGAAATCAGGTAACTATTATGTAGTTCTTAAAAATGAAAATTTTGAACTTAATAGTGATATTCGCTATGTTATTAATTTGATCCCTGATTTATTTCCTGAAATTAGTGTAAATGCGATAGAGGATTCTTTAACATCCGGTGTCTTTTATTATCTGTTAAATATTAAGGATGATTATGGTTTTAAAAAGTTAAATATAAATTATAGGATTGTTGAAGAAGGCAGCAAATCAAATGAATTTGTATCTAAACAAATTAGCATAATTAAAGGAAATATAAATCAGGAGGTGTTTTACAATTTTGATTTTAATTTAATTAATTTAGAAACTAATAGCCAAATAGTTGAATACTATTTTGAAATTTTTGATAATGATTATATTTCAGGTTATAAATCTACTAAGTCTTCTTTTAAAACTTATAGACCCAAATCTCGGTCTGATATAAAACGTGAAATTGAAAGTCATAAAAGTAGCACGAACAAAAATATAGATGAAAGTAAAAAATTACTTAAGGATATTAAAAAGGAGGTTGTCGATTTTAAAAGAAAGGAGTTAAATAATGATGTAACTGATTGGGAAAAGAAAAGTTTTTTAAAGAGTATTTCTTCCAAACAGAAAGAATTAAATAAGTTATTGGAAAATATTAAGAAAGAAAATAGCAAAAAGAATAATCTTAATAATCAATTATACAAAGAAAATGTTGAACTTCTTAAAAAGCAAAAGCAAATTCAGGATATTTTAGATGAATTGTTAAATGATGAGTTAAAAGCTTTACTTGAAGAAATTGAAAAATTACGTAGTGAATTTGATTCAAAAGATT
>JAOZNO010000763.1:0-1713 GCA_029933755.1 Bacteroidales bacterium
CGGCACTCCGAAAAGCCGCTTAGCGGCTGAATGCAGAAAATCACACTTTTCGGAGTAGACTCAATAATTAAAAGTACAGTAATGTTTAGAGAACGATTAACTGAGATAGAA
Source organism: Bacteroidales bacterium (assembly GCA_029933755.1). Taxonomy (GTDB): domain Bacteria; phylum Bacteroidota; class Bacteroidia; order Bacteroidales; family NBLH01; genus NBLH01. The sequence continues at coordinate 112 of JAOZNO010000763.1, forward strand.
AATAAATATAAAGAGCTAATAAAAAAGGAAAACAAAAAGACTCTGCCCTCTAATGGAGTTTATGAACGCTACGAGCACCCAATTCTTACAACAGATCATGTACCTTTGCATTGGCGTTATGATTTTAATCCTGAAACCAATCCAAATTTTATGGAAAGGATTGGCATGAACGCAGTTTTTAATGCAGGTGCTATAAAAATGAACGATAAATATCTGGTTATTGCTCGTGTTGAGGGTGCAGATCGTAAATCCTATTTTGCAGTAGCAGAGAGTGAAAATGGAATTGATCGTTTCAAGTTTTGGGATAGGCCGGTAGAACTACCCCAGACAGATGATCCTGATATTAATGTGTATGACATGCGCCTTACACAACACGAAGATGGCTGGATATACGGTATTTATTGCACAGAACGGAAAGATACCAACGCACCAAAAGGTGATACAAGTATGGCAGTAGCCAATGCCGGAATAGTTCGTACTAAAGATTTGGTAAATTGGGAACGGCTACCTGATTTAATAAGTCATTCAGGGCAACAACGAAACGTAGTGTTACACCCGGAATTTGTAAACGGGAAATATGCAATTTATACCCGGCCACAAGATGGGTTTATTGATGTAGGCGGTGGTGGAGGTATCGGTCTTGGCTTTGTTGATAAAATGGAGCACCCGGAAGTAGATGAAGAAGTTATTATTAACGAAAAACAATATCATACCATTTATGAGTCAAAAAACGGATTGGGTCCGGCACCATTAAAAACCGATGAAGGGTGGTTGCATCTGGCGCATGGTGTAAGGAATACTGCTGCCGGCTTAAGGTATGTACTTTATATGTTTATGACTGATTTACATGATCTTTCCAAAGTTATTTATCAACCTGCCGGCTATTTTATGGCACCGATTGGTGATGAACGGGTTGGTGATGTTTCGAATGTGCTGTTTTCAAACGGATGGATAATGGATAATGATGGAACAGTTTACATCTACTATGCATCTTCAGATACCAGAATGCATGTGGCAACTTCTTCAATTGATCGTTTACTGGATTATGTGAAAAATACGGCTCCGGACGGACAAAAGTCAACAGCTTCAGTAAATGTAATAAATAAATTAATATCTAAAAATGAAGGGTTTTATTGATACCTAATAATAAACGTTTAACTTAATTTTATTCCAGTGAAATATCTCGTTACAACCTTATTGTTAACAGCTCTCCACCTAGGCTCTTTTTCGCAAGTTGAACCAATTCTAAGAATTGGCTTAATCGCAGATCCTCAATATCAAGATGCACCAACTGTTGGGGATAGGTATTATAGAGGTTCATTAAATAAATTAAAAAGTGCCATAGATACTTTAAACCTTTACCAAGTTGATTTTATTCAAAATCTTGGGGATATTATCAATGGAAAATGGCGTAGTTATGATTCTATTATTTCAATTTATCGAAATGTAAACCAGAATATTGAGGTTTATCATCTGCTTGGCAATCACGACTTTTCTGTAGATTCAACACTTAAAAAAAATATTTTAGTGAAATTATCGATGCCAAATTACTATTATTCTTATGAAAAAAATGGATGGAAATTTATTGTACTGGATGCAACA
>JAOZNO010000763.1:1723-2711 GCA_029933755.1 Bacteroidales bacterium
GGATGCAACTGATGTTTCTTTTTTTTCAAACGCTCTTCATAATTACAACACTGAAGTGATTGATGCATATTATAAAAAAACAATAGGAAAACAAAACCATTACGACTGGAATAGTGCTATTGGCATAGAGCAACAAAACTGGTTAAAAGAGGAATTGAAAACTGCAAAAAAGCTAAATCAAAAAGTTATATTATTTTGCCACATGCCATTACTTCCTAAAGATGCTACAAATTTGTGGAATAGTAAAGAAATTATTAAACTTATTGAAAAATACAGAAAAAATGTAGTAGCTTTCGTAAGTGGCCATCGTCACGAGGGTGGTTACGCTTACAAAAAAGGCATACATTATATTGGTATTTACGGAATGTTAAATACAGAGATTAGCTCTTATGGAATTCTTGAGTTATACAATAACAAATTAATCCTGAAAGGATATGGAAATCAAAAAGATATGTTACTTGAGACTATTAAAAAGCAAAACAATCATTGAATTGTTAGAGCCCGGTATAAAAAGAATTAAATTGGAATCATAGCGAAGGCTTGAGTTACTAACAAGGCTGAATATCAGACTTGATAATTGCTCACATTTTGCTAGAACACTCAAGCCTTCGCTTTTTTTGACCGATTTTAATGTAACATAAAAAAACTCAAAAACAGAACAATGAAAACTTCAATAATCATTATTTTTAGCCTATTGGCATTATTATGCCAAGCACAATCAAGTGATTCAGGTCATTCACAAGCACCAATTATGGGTTGGGCAAGTTGGAATAATTATCGGATTAACATAAATGAAAATTTAATTAAATCCCAGGCTGATGCTATGATTAATACTGGGTTAAAAGATGCTGGTTATTCATTTATTAATATTGATGATGGCTATTTCGGTGGAAGAGATGCGAATGGAAATGTATTAGCTCATCCTGAAAAATTCCCAGGTGGAATGAAATCATTAGCTGATTACATTCACTCAAAAGGTTTAAAAGCC
>JAOZNO010000069.1 GCA_029933755.1 Bacteroidales bacterium
TCCTAATACAGTTACGTGTAACGCTTCATAACCGTTTGGTTTTGGTGTAGTAATCCAGTCTCGTATTCTATCTATCTTAGGAGGGTATAATTGTGCTATGCTCGAGTATATTTTCCAGCAATCTGCTGTCTCTTTTTCTTGCGAACTAGGCTCAAAAACAATACGAATTGCAAAAAGATCATAAACTTCTTCAAAGCTTACTTTCTTTTTTTGCATTTTTGTCCAGATAGAATAAATTGACTTAGTACGGTCGCTAATATTAAAGTCAAAATTTAGTTCACCTAAGGCACTAATTATGGGTAAAGAAAAGTTCGTAATAAACTGTGATCTTCCTTTTTTTGTACCTTTAATTTTCCCTTTAATTTCATTGTATATTTCAGGGTGTTTATATTTTAGACATAAATCTTCAAGTTCAGTTTTTATATTATAAAGGCCTAGTCGTTGTGCTAGAGGAACATATACATATAAAGACTCTGTCACTGTTTTTAATTGTTTTCTTTTTCGAATATGAATCAATTGTGCGCATATGATACAGGCGGTCGGCAATTTTTATAAAAATAACACGTAGATCATCTGATAGGGTAAGTAATATCTTTCTGAATGCTTCTGCCTGAACAATATTCTGACTATCCAGAACCTCTCTTATTTTTGCTAAACCACTTAGAATTGATGCTATTTTTATTCCAAAATTTTGCTTAATATCCTCAATTTGCATATCAGTTTCGTCAATCACATCATGTAAAAGCGCAGATACGGCTGATTTCATTCCTAAACCAATTTCATTAGTTACAATTTTGCATACTTCAATAGAGTGTTCAATATAGTATTCAGATGAGTTTTTTTTAATTCCTTCAAAAGATTTGTTTGCAAAATGAAAGGCAGTCCACAATAAATCTTTGTCTTTTTCACTTTTGCAGCGTTTGCATTCTTTTAAAAATGAATCAAAACGCATAAGGATTTTATCAAAATCATATTCAACCATCTTTTGTTATAATTTTACACGTTCAATTGTTTTAATCCCGGGTATTTTTTTAAGTTTTGAAATTAAGCTATTTAGAGCATCAAGGCTGGAAACAAATAATATCATATTTCCTTCGTAAATACCATTGCTACTGTCAATATTTATGGTTTTCATATTTACATTATTTTGCGAAGAAATGATTTTTGTTAAATCCAATACTAGATTTTTTCTGTCAAACCCTTTAAGATAAATTTTACACAAATGTTGAGTAGAAGTATGTATACTCCATTTTACTTTTGCAGTAGATTTTCCTTCTTCTGCATATATTTTTATGGCATTAGCACAGTTTATTTGATGTACTATAATAAGACTATTTGGTTTTTTATAAGCAATGGCTTTATCACCAGGTATAGGATGACAACATTCGGCAAGTATATAATCAGCATCTTCTAATGACTCGTTAATAATATAAGGTTTGTTATGGCTAAACACTTGTTTTTTAGAATGATCAATATTTGTGTTTTTAGATTTAAATATTGAAGGAATAAAATTGTTAAAAAGACTGCTTGTGCTAATAGACTTGAAACCCTTAGCCAGTTGATCTTTGCTGATAATCTCTTTTGCTATTTTGTTATATAATTCACGTTTGTTTTTACATCCAAAGTATTTTGCCAAATTATTTATTGAGTTTTGATCTGTATCAATGTCTAAACTCGACTGAACTTCTTTAAGACTAATTTCACCCAAACGTATATTATCTTTAGTTTGCTTTTTAAAATAGTTCTTTAAGCTGCTCTTTGCTCTGGCTGATACTATATGATCTAACCATTTTTTTTCAGGTAATGCAGAAATTGAATCCAAAATTTGTACCTGATCAGCACTATTAAGTACATATGTTCTGTTAACAAGTGCCTTATTTACTTTTGCACCAATACATTGCAAGCCAAGCTGAGAGTGGATATGAAATGCAAAATCCAACACAGTAGATCCTTTAGGAAGTTTTACAATTTTTCCTTTAGGTGTAAAAACATATATTTCGGCAGTATATAAATTTAGTTTAAAATCATTAAGTAGGTCTAAAGCATTATTCTCCGGAATAAGTATTTGGTCACTTATACTTTGAATCCATTTTTCTCGTTCGCTGGTTTTTTCTTTATGATCACCTTTTTCAGATGAGTAACCCCGTTCGGCAATATCTGCCATACGTCTACTCAGAATTTGTACTTCTTTCCAATTACCTTCATAATCCATTATATCAACAATAACAGCCTCGAATCCATTTGCTTTCGGATTTTGTACCATATCCTGCAAACTGCCTTTTCGTGGTGTAAATTCTTCAGTAATATAAGTGTAGATTCTATAACATTGCATTCTTTCAGAATCACGTACCTTGGGATCAAAAATTAATCTCATGGTTTGGAAGTTATGAATTTCATCAAATGGAACCTGACTCTCCCTCATTTTTACCCATGTAGCATATAATGATTTTCTAATACCTATGATTTCATATTTTATACCTGATTTTTTTAAAACCGGTTTCATCCTTTCTCTGAAATTGTCAATATTTTTCTCCCTTTTTGCTTCATTTTCCTTAATGATTTGGAGTAATCTTTTATAGTCATCCGGTAAATGATATTTAAAACTTAAATCTTCAAGCTCCCTCCCAATTTTATTAAGACCAAGTCGTCGGGCTAAAGGTGCATATACAAATAATGTTTCACCTGCTTTAACAATTTGTCTGTTTTCCGGCATTCCATGAAGTGTCCGCATATTATGCAACCTGTCAGCAAGTTTAATCAAAATTACACGAATATCTTTTGGAATCGTCATGAGCAGTTTTCTAAAAGTTTCTGCCTGTAAATTTTGCTGACCATCGTAAACATTTGTTATTTTTGTCAAGCCATCTACTATTGAAGCCACCTCACTATCAAATTTATGCTCAATATCTTCTAGCGAAATTTCTTCATTATCTTCAACTACATCATGTAATAATGCACAAATTACTGAATTTACTCCAAGCCTGATTTCTGTTATTGCAATTCGGGCAACTTCAATGGGGTGCATTATAAAAGGTTCACCTGTTTTTCTTTTAAGTCCTTTATATGCATCATATGCAAAGTTATATGCGTTTATAACCTGGGCTCTATTATTCTTCGTTTTACACCTGGGACATAAATCCAGCACTTCCAAAAAAGCCATGGCAACCTTCTTTTTTCCTTCAATCTTTATATTTGTAATCTTGTCAATCATTTTAAGATGCAATTATTATTACCAGCAGAGAGACAGGTCATGACCTGTCTTTACCAATTACTATTTTTTAGTATTCAATATATCAAATTAATTTGTCCTGATTTTTCTACAAATTTATTATTTTTTGTTCTGTATTTCAATAAAAAAACATAAGTTCCTTGTTTTAGTATAGAACCTCTACTTCCTTTTCCATCCCATCCTTCTAAAGGGTCAGAACTATTAAATACAATACTTCCATTTCTATCATAAATAATTAAACTGTAATCATCCACAAATGATATAACCGGTTTAAATGTCCTGTTTTCTTCTTTTTGGCTCATGGGGTTAAATGCATTTGGTATCCATAGCACAGTTTCCTGATGAGCACATGAAATATTTGACTGACTTGTTCCAGTAATGTCATATGGGTTTCCAACTCTTTCATATGCTAAAATATAATAACAAAAATGTCCTTTTGAAACTTCTCCTCCATATGTTGGTACAATTAAATTAGTTATATCATCAGTATATGTGTTTATTAAAGGTGAAATTTGAGTGAGAGAACTAAAAGCATTCCCGTCTACACTTCTGTATATTTCATAATAGTCAACATCTCCTAACCATTCCTGGTAGCTTGTCCATTGTAATATATTTGTTTTGCTACCATCCGTTGCAGGATACGCTTCAAGCAATATATTACTTGCAATATTACTTTCCAGGGTAACAATATTACAATCATTAATTGCTATTACTTTATAATAGACTATTTCCTGTGCTGCATTTATACTCTCAGAATAATTAAGTTGGCTGGTACTAGCCGGATAGTTTGCAATGGTATCAAAAGTACCATTAACTGAATCTGATCTTAATAATACGTAACGGTTGATTAATGCGTTTGGGTCAAGTGTAAAAGATAAATCTACTTGGTTTAGTGTTTCTATTGTAGCATAATCTGCATTCATTACCTGGGGCCTTCCATGTATTACTGTACTAATAATCTGAATGTTTGAATGTGAAATATTAGATGATGTATTATTATATGCTTGTACCAGGTAGTGATAAGTTGTATCCAGTGTAATGTTGTTATGGATATAACTTGTGTCGCCATTTGTGATTGAATCAAGCAAAACAGGAGGAAGACTTGTATCTAATAAATAATAGATATAATAATTACTGCTTTCAGGATAAAATCCATCATATTGTGACCAACTTAGAGTGTTTGTTTCCAGACATTGATCAAACGAAATGGGATTTAATAATATGGAACTTATACTTTCACTCATATTACCAAACTCAATAACCCCACCGTTATCTTTGAATGCTGCAATTCTATATGTTTCAGCTCGGTTGGCAGGGTCAGCAGATCCATAAACAACACTTATATCCACATATGTTGTTTGGTTGGGGTTATTGATTGTTTCAATGGTATTATAACTGCCATCAACAACTCCTGCTTGTCCAAATATTTGTCTTTTAACAACATATCCATCAATTAGCAAAGGGTTATTTACTTGCCAGGATATTTGAACTCTTTGAGTTCCCGGTTCAACGGTTACATAATTAATTACAGGTACTTCAATAATTTGAGATTTCACTTGTTGGAAATAAGCAAAACTTATAAGTATTAATATTCTAATTAAATTTTTTATCATAACTTGTATTATCGAAAATAAGCTTTGTGATAAATTAAAAATCAAAAAATATACATTTCCTATTACTAAAACGAAAAAAGTAAGCATTTGCTTACTTTTCTGTTCGTTATTTTAAAAATATTTTATTAAACTTACTATTCTTTAAATACCTCTTCCAATTCAATTTGTAGTTTTTTATCCAAAATACCTGCCTTAACTTTTGAGTTTTTAGCAAAAATACCTTGTAACTGATATTTCCCTTTTTTATCAAGAAAAAATATTGTTAATGTCTCATCATTAGGATGAACAATCCAGTATTCTTTAACACCATTTTCTTCATAAAGTTTAAATTTTTCTTCAACGTCTTTTTTTACAGTGGCAGGCGATAATATTTCTACAATTAAATCTGGTGCACCAATACAACCTTTTTCATCTAGTTTGGTTAAATCACAAATAATAGATATATCAGGTTGTACAACAGTATATACTTTATCATCATTAAGTTCATCTTTTGAACTAGGAAATCGAACATCAAAAGGTGCATGATAAACTTTACAGTTATGATTTCTTAAATGATTCCAAAATTGTCCATATATCGATCCTGAGATATCCTGATGTTTCCTTGTCGGAGCTGGCGACATTAATTGAATAAACCCTTTAATTAACTCGCGCCTTTTATCATCTGCCCACAAAAGATAATCAGCAAAAGTATATTTCTTGTTTAAATCAAGATTTAAAGTATCCATGATACACAATTTATACAAAGTTAAGCTATAATCTTGAAACTTCAAAAGCTTATGATTTACAATTTTAATGCCCTGTATAAATTGCCTCTTCACCTTGTATGTCGTCTGAGTTGTATTTAAAACCAAGACGTTTTCCTGTTTTGAGCATCGCAGTTTGATTTCTTTCTTGTACGTGATCTACTGTTATAATCTTAATTTTATCATATTGTGGTACTAATAAATCAAATTCAAGAACATATTCCAATGATGATTCAATAACTTGATGAAGTGCTTCTTTGTCGATTACTTTGCTGCCAAAATCTTTGTATAAGTAGCCCATTTGTCTTTTGCCTTCAACAAAATAATGGTTTTTATTATTAATAAATATCCGGCCAACTAAATAGCCCAAGTCGCCCGTACGGTTATACTTAAGTGAGTCTGAAAGGAAATTGTAAATGTTAATAATCCCACTAAAAGTACATAGCTTACCTTTTTTTGCATATTGTGTTTTCCATATACTATGACTGCGATCAAATTCATAAACATTTGTGTGCATTGAAAAAATCAGCATTTCACTACCAAATTTAAAAGATGCCTGAAATTTTCCTCTATTTTTATATTTTACCAGGGGTTTGTTGTTTTTTATTCCAAGTTCTTTATTATATTCTTCAGCAAGATTTTTAAGAACAGATTTTAGCATACGGAAAGTATTAAACGTATTGGTAAAAACCTGTTGCTTTATAACTGCTTTTTCTGAAAAGGTATCAAGAATAGATTTTTTTTTCTTTTCCATAATTATGTAATTTCGTTCACTTTCTAATTTATTTATGTGTAAAAACTCTGTTTCAGATAAAAAAAATGATGAATAACAATATTATTTCATTTTCTTGCTAAAACTAATTATAGTTTAAAGATAATATTTATTTTTATAATTTTATAAAACCCTTGTATATGATTTGTAAAAACATAATTATATTGGTTTAATAGTTTTAATATTAGTTGTGTATAATTATGTTTTCAAGTGAAAAAATTGATACCTATAATGATGTAAAACAATACTTGGATGTATCAAGTAAGGAAAAGGTAATGTTGTTACTTGATGAAATTGATCAAAAATCTGAACTTGTCAACGCTGTTTACGAATTAGCCATAAGCAACGAACACCCTTTTGCCTGGAGAGCTTCATGGGCTATGGTACATTTAGCCAGTAAAAGTCCTGGTTTATTAAAACCCTTTGTTGCTCGTATGGTTGGGGATATTAAATATTTGAAAACAGACCGTCAGATTGCGAGTTTTTTACAAATACTTACAAAACTTGATTTTTCTGAAGATGAAGCAGGCCACCTTTTTGATTTTGCTGTAAAAATTTTACATGATACCACAAAACAAATGTATTTTAAACTATATGCCTTACAATTTTTAGTGAAATTTGTTAAAAAAGTACCCGAACTTGCCCCTGAATTACTATTAACAATTGAAGATGAAGATATGGTTTCGAGCAATAAATATATTAGGAGGCAAATTAAGCGTATTAAACTGAACTTTAAAATGCAAAATTCTTAATATAGGGTTGGGAGACAGAAGCTGGAAGACCGAAGTTTGTTTACTTCCAACTTTGGTCTTCTGACTTTTTTTAAAAAATGAGTTAAATTAACACGTTTTTGTAGGTATTTGTGTTAAGTGTACTAATACGCTTTAGCAAACAAAACTCTCTTATTTGAAGGCTTTCCTGTTAAAATGCATTTTCCTTCTTCTTCAATAGCATCAACCGGAATACACCTTATTGTTGCTTTGGTTTCTGCTTTTATTTTCTCTTCAGTTTCTGCTGTTCCATCCCAATGGGCTAAAATAAAACCACCTTTGTTTGCAATTATATCTTTAAATTCATCATAAGAATCAACTTGATATGTGTTTTCTTCTCTGAATTTTACTGCTTTTGTAAATAGGTTCTCCTGAATTTCATCAAGCAAACCGCTAATTGTTTCAGCAATACCTTCTTGTGGATAGATTTTCTTTTCCAGTGTATCTCTACGTGCAAGCTCTACATTTCCTTGTTCCAAATCTCTTGGACCAATTGCAATTCGAATAGGTACACCTTTTAGCTCATACTCTGCAAATTTATGTCCTGGTCTATGTGTATCCCTCTTATCATATTTAACCGTAATTCCTTTAGCTCTTAACAACTTCATAAACTCATTGGCTTTTTCAGTCATTTGCTTTAACTGTTCCTCACCTTTATAGATTGGAATAATAACTACCTGGTAAGGTGCTAATTTTGGAGGTAGAACCAATCCGTTGTCATCTGAATGTGCCATAATAAGACCACCAATTAAGCGTGTTGATACGCCCCATGAAGTTGCCCAAACATGTTCAAGTTTACCGGTTTTATCTGTAAATTTAACGTCAAAAGCTTTGGCGAAATTTTGTCCTAAAAAGTGTGAAGTTCCTGCTTGTAATGCTTTTCCATCCTGCATTAATGCTTCAATTGCATAAGTTTCTAATGCACCTGCAAAACGTTCGCTTTCTGTTTTTGTACCTTTAATAACAGGCATTGCCATAAAGTTTTCAGCAAAATCAGCATATACGCCAACCATTTGCTTAGTTTCTGTTATTGCCTCAGTTCTTGTGGCATGCGCTGTATGACCTTCTTGCCAAAGAAATTCAGCGGTACGCAAAAATAAACGTGTGCGCATTTCCCAACGTACTACATTTGCCCATTGGTTAATTAAAATAGGTAAATCTCTGTACGATTGAATCCAATTTTTATACGAGTGCCAAATAATGGTTTCAGAAGTTGGTCTTACAATTAATTCTTCTTCTAATTTTGCATCAGGATCAACCTCAATGCCTTTACCATCTTCTGTGGTTTTTAAGCGGTAATGAGTTACCACGGCACATTCTTTAGCAAAACCTTCAACGTGCTTGGCTTCTTTTGCAAAAAATGACTTCGGAATAAATAGAGGAAAATAAGCATTTTCGTGGCCTGTTTCTTTGAACATTCTATCAAGTTCTGCTTGTATTTTTTCCCAAATAGCATAACCATAAGGTTTAATTACCATACTTCCACGAACTGCTGAATTTTCAGCCAAATCTGCTTTTATTACAATATCATTATACCATTGTGAATAATTTTCACTTCTTTTTGTAATTCCTTTTGCCATAATTCTATAGATATTTATCTTTGAGCTTTATTTTTGACCAACAAAAGTAAACAAAATTTGTAAGTGATGCGAAAAAAGAATGAAACAACTTTAGGTGATGCAATAAAAGCTTATTTAAAAGCAATGGGGCTTGATCGTAAGCTTAGAGAAAATCAACTAATTAATTCCTGGGAAGATACGCTAGGAAAAGCCGTTGCAAATAGCACGGAAAGAATGTATATTGATAATAAGGTGCTTTTTGTTCAGTTAAATTCCTCAATCATTCGGCAGGAATTGTTGATGATGAAAACGGCCTTAGTTGCTCGCTTGAATCAAAATGTTGGTGAGCAGGTGATTACAGATATTGTTTTAAGATAATTATTAAAATAGTGATTTTTTTTATTGGAAAAAACTATGAATAATTATGCAAAAACGATGGAAAAAAATACATTTGTCATTTATTTACTTAAAACGACTAATTAATGGCTGAAAATTATTTTAAAAAATTTCCGAATTTAGAAGGGTATTTTGGAGAATATGGTGGTGCTTTTATTCCACCGGATTTAGAAAAAGAGATGAAAAGAATTAGTGAAGCTTATTTTTCAATAAGTAAATCACATAATTTTATTTCTGAACTTCGTAGTATTCGTAAACATTATCAAGGCAGACCAACTCCTGTTTATTTCTGTAATCGTTTATCTGAAAAGTATGGTGGACGAATTTACTTAAAGAGAGAAGACTTAAATCATACAGGCGCTCATAAACTTAATCATTGTATGGGTGAGGCTCTTTTAGCTAAACATTTAGGAAAAAAGAAACTGATTGCCGAAACTGGTGCCGGACAGCATGGTGTGGCTTTGGCTACAGCTGCTGCATACTTTGGCCTGGAATGCGAAATACATATGGGTGAGGTTGATATGGAAAAAGAACATCCCAATGTGGTACGTATGGAAATTTTAGGTGCAAAAGTTGTTCCTGTAAAGCATGGGTTAAGAACATTGAAAGAAGCCGTTGATTCTGCATTTGGAGCATATTTAGAAGACCCAATTACTACACTTTATTGTATTGGTTCAGTTGTGGGGCCACACCCTTTTCCGATGATGGTTCGTGATTTTCAGAGAGTAGTGGGAATTGAAGCCAAAGAACAGTTTTTTGATATGACCGGTGAACTTCCTGACAAAGTGGTTGCTTGTGTTGGTGGTGGAAGTAATGCAATGGGAATATTTTCGTCATTTTTAGATGATGATGAATGTGAACTTTATGGTGTTGAGCCAGCAGGACTATCTATTGATAAAATTGGAGAGCATGCTGCTACAATGACACATGGGAAACCTGGTGTAATTCATGGCTTTAAATGTTACCTTTTGCAGGATGACAAAGGAGAACCTGCACCTGTATATTCGGTAGCAAGTGGTTTAGATTATCCGGGAGTTGGACCTGAGCATAGTATGCTGAAAGATTTAAAGAAAGTGAAATATGATTATATAAATGATTCAGAAACAATTGATGCTTTTTTTGAATTGAGTCGTTTGGAAGGTATTATTCCTGCACTTGAAAGTGCTCATGCTGTTGCCTATGCAATAAAATTAGCTAAAGGTAATCCTCAAAAATCAATTCTTGTTAATCTTAGTGGAAGAGGAGATAAGGATATTGATTTTGTAGTGGATAAGTTTGGCTTACCGGAAAAATAGAAAATTAACTAGAGTGTATAAACAATGATTCGGTATGTTTTCACAAACATTTAAAGTACAGATGATTACAATATTTTAAATATTCGTATTAAATTGTTAAAAATCAGAGCT
>JAOZNO010000764.1 GCA_029933755.1 Bacteroidales bacterium
TCTTCCACTTTATTTTCTTCCCCTTTCTTATTCTTTCAGTGGCAATTAGTCTGTATTCATCTACTTTTGCTTATGTTATGTATTTAATATCATTTGTTTTGTTTATTGGTACATCGCAAGTGTCTAATTTAAAATCAAACCTTTATGCTGCATTTGCTGCTTTTAGTGCATTATTAAAATTGCCGTCTGCAATAGTTTCAAAACTTCCTGCATCTAAGGAGCAAAGACCCAAGTTGAAGTTTGCTTTCAGATTAATAAAGATAAGCATTATACCACTTTTAATATTGTTGGTGTTTTATGTTATTTTCATTAATGCAAATCCTGTTTTTGGCAGCTTTTCAAATCAGATTTTACAAGGAATTTACAATTTATTTGAACCCATTTTTAAAGCTGTTTCAATAGGTAGAATATTTTTTATTCTGTTTGGGTTTACAATTATTGCACTTATTCTTTATAAAACAAATGTTTACAAAGTGCTGATAAAGGAGTCTGAAAATAAAGAAAATATTATCAGAGCAAGAAAAAAACGTGTTTCTATTAAAACGAATGTTGAAAATGTGTATTATAAACCTAAGTTTTTATTGTCACTTGGTTTAAAGTCAGAGTTTATTTCTGCAATTGTACTACTTATTTTGGTAAATGTTTTGCTTTTTATTGTAAATGCAATAGACATCCGCTGGGTTTGGTTTGGCTTTGAATATACTGAGGAATTTAATTTAAAACAATTTGTCCATGAAGGTACCTATTTGCTTATTATCAGTATATTATTATCAATTATTATTATGCTGTATTATTTTCGTAGAAACTTGAACTTTTATCCAAAAAAAAGAATCATCCAAAAATTAGCATATATCTGGATTGCCCAGAATTTTATTCTTGTCATATCGGTAATTATTCGAAACCTACATTATATAACATATTGGGGCTTGGCCTATAAAAGAATAGGCGTTTTTATTTTTTTATCAGCTGTAATTTTTGGTTTAGTTACTTTGTATGTTAAAATAGAACAGGAAAAGTCATTTTACCATTTATTACGAGTTAATTCACTAGCTATTTTTCTAATATTAGTAGTTTCAAGCCTTTTTAACTGGGATGGCATAATTGCCAGGCATAATCTTAATCATTCAATAAAAGATCACATGGAAACAAGTTATTTGTTAAGTATGTCGGATAAAATACTTCCTTTGATAGATAAGCATGATTATATTCTTGAGCAAGCTACAGGATTAAATACTTATCAGTATTATTCCGTTAGTTATGAGGATTACTATAAGAAGAGAGTCAAAAACTTTATTAAAGACTATGAAAAACGCTCATTACTTTCGTGGAATTTGGCAGATTGGAAGGCTTATGAGTATTATGTAAAAGACAAATAGAATTTATTTTTTTATGGTCTGTACAATTTTAAAACGAAACAAGTCTTCAGCTCTCAGACTTTGTTAAATATACTGTTTATCGTGGACTATCTACTGCCAACATGTTCGTAGCTTAAAACAAGTTTTAAACACGAAACCAACTAAACATAAATGCAATATAGCACACGAACATAAATAAAATTTAAAAAATTAAAGAATGAATAATCAAAAGTTTTCAATAAAAAGCAGGTTTAAAAGTTTTAAATATGCCATAAATGGGCTTAAAATTTTAATCCGAAACGAACATAATTCCAGAATCCATTTAGTTGCTATGATTATAGCTATAGTACTTGGGATTATACTAAAAATTTCCAATATCGAATGGATTGCGATTGTTATTGTTATTGGCTTTGTTTTTTCAACAGAAATCATTAATTCGGCAATTGAAAAGCTTGCTGATTTTGTTTCTCCTGATTATCATGAAACTATTAAAAAAGTAAAAGACTTATCAGCTGCAATGGTTTTAGTATGTGCTTTAGTATCACTTATTGTTGGTATCATCGTTTTTATTCCAAAAATTATTCAGTTATGGTAGAATTATTAAAAAAACATAAGAGGTTAAACCTGGTATTACTTCTTGCAGCAATGAGCTTTTCAAGCTTTTTACTGTCTTTATTCAGAGTGTATTATACTGGTTCAGCTTTGTTTTTATTTCTGAATTGGAATTTGTTTTTAGCATTTATTCCATGGCTGTTAACCACTATTATTGTTGTAAATCCAAATTTACAAAAGAAGAAGCTCCTTTTATTAGCGATACTGTTCTTTTGGACTTTATTCTTTCCTAACGCTTTATATATCTTAACAGATTTATTTCATTTACGATTAAATTCTTTAATGCCTATTTGGTTTGATTTGGTTCTAATTTTATCTTTTGCATGGACTGGACTTTTATTTGGGTTTATAAGCCTTATTGATATTGAAAAGTTCCTTGTAGCTTACGCAAACAAGAAGCTTATTTCAGTTATTTCAATATTTCTACTATTTACAGCAAGTTTTGGAATTTACATTGGGCGATATTTACGCTGGAATAGTTGGGATATTATCATTTCCCCGTTTTCATTAATTTATGATATTAGTGACCGGATTATTAATCCATTTGCTCATCCGGGAACATGGGGTATGACTATTTTAATGGGCTTATTGTTGAATATGTTTTATTGGTCATTCAAGTTTTTAAAATCAGGAAAATAAGCCTTATCCTGAATAATTCATGTGTTTTTTCTTTGTTGGAATTGAGACGTCGAATCTTGAAGTTGTATGCTTATACTACGAAAGGTTCGCAACGAAAAGTCC
>JAOZNO010000070.1:0-3395 GCA_029933755.1 Bacteroidales bacterium
CCATAATGTCAGTCGGTTTGTAATAATTTATTTTTTTACATTTTGTTAAAAATCAGCAGCTCTCAGTATTCAGTCGGCAACTCATTGTAATACAGCCTCTTTACTGCCTGCTGGGAACTAAAGACTGTTCTCGTTCAAAAATAATAAAACATTTAGAAATTAAGAAACATTGACTTTATAGACGAACTCTAATTAGTCCTTCATTATTCATTCAAATATAGCAAAAGTTATTCACTTAAAAAGTAAGCTGACAAAAAATAAAATCCGGTAGCTTAGCTATATATAGTGAACGTATTATTTTATATCGTTTTTCTAATAATATCCTAATTAATTTATCACACTGAAGGATACTAAAAATAATACCCGTAGTTTTTAATAACACATATTTTTCAGATTTACATATAATTATTTTTTTATATCTTTAACACAGCAAATATTTGAATATATTCTCAATCACATACGATTTATTCGAGTTTATTATTTCCAAAACCAAATTGATATGATAAACAAAATTCTATTGGCTTTTTTATTTGTATTTTTCATTTTTGGAGCAAATGCCCAGAAAAAAGATTCCATTTCAGCTGACGTACTACTTTCACTCTCTCTGGAAGACTTACTTTCAATGAAAATTATAACTGCTGGGAAAAAGTATGAAGAAGTAAAAGATGTTCCGGCCAATGCGACTGTTATTACCAGAAAGGATATTGAAAGGTTAGGGTTTACAACTTATACCGAAATCCTTCAGCATATTAATGGATTTTACATGATTGATGATTACTACTGGCTAGGAAGTGTTAATTATGGGGTCAGAGGATTTTTCTCTACCGGTCCTTTTAATAATGTCATTATATTAGTTAATGGAATAAATCAAATGTCAGATAAATATTCGGATTATCCTGATGTTAAAATAAATGTGCCTATTGAAGCAATTGACAGAATTGAAATAATAAAAGGTCCCATGTCAGTAATTTATGGCTCAGGTGCTTTTTTTGGAGCTATTAACATCATCACAAATAATGTTGAAGAAAACAAAACCAAAAATATAGCTTCTGTATCATACGGTTCATTAAACACAAGTAAAATAGGCTTAAAGCTCAGCGGCAAAGAAGAGAAATTCAAATATGTTTTTAATGCTTCAATGTACAACACGAATGGAATTGATGTGCCATTTACGGATTTAACAACTAATCCAGGTGTAATAAATTATGTTGGACTTACACCAGACGCAACTACTGCGGGGCAATTTGATGATAACAGAAAGCACTTCAGCCTTTTTCTTGAACATAAAGATTTATTTTTTGACATAAGCTATATTGAAACACAGAAAGATATATTTGATGGACAACCAAGCTTTGGAGATGGATCGCTTATGACAACAAAAGCATCTAACATATTCTTAGGATATAAAAAAACATTTAATGATAAGATTTCTGCAGAAATAAAAGCAGGATATTATTCACACAGTCACATATTGGATTATGAAATATTCAGACCCTATTATTACGAAATTGATGGCCAAACAAGTAATGCATACAGTCTTGAACTAAATGCGTTTTTCAACATTTCAGAGAAACTTGAAGCTACAATTGGACTAAATAGACGAAAGGTATTAAACATTTTTCAGGTATCAGATTTCGGATATTATGGCTTAAATCTGGGACATGGAGAAGTTGGCTTACCCAGAGGAGAACAATACTCAACAAATTCAGCATTCACACAAGTAAAATTCAAAGCTTTTAAAAAATTAAGTATTATTGGCGGAATCAGGATTGAATACCTGGAAGCCTACAACATGCAATATGCAAGGGGTATTATTACTGAAAACCCTATTGACAATAGGCCTGTAGACTCTACTGAGCTTCGCAGAATTTACCTTGAAACTTATTATCCTGAAAATAACGGGATATCAATTATTCCAAACCTTGCAGCTATTTTTTATATTAATGACCAAAATGTAGTTAAATTACTTTACGGACATGCTACGAAACAGCCTTCATTTAGTGAAAACTACAGACAACTACCAGGCGGCAGGCCTCTACTTGATGCTGCAACAATTCAAACAATAGAGTTAAATTACATTTTAGATATCGAATCAACATTTATTTTCAATTTGAGTTTATTTAACAATCAATTAAAAAATTTAATTTCTTCTACTAATATTTACAACCAAGATACAGGCGATTGGGATATTTACAGTGCAAACTCAGGACAAATGGAAACCTATGGAGTAGAAACAGGCATAAAATATGCTCCTTTTTACAGATTACAAATGAATTTAAGTGGAACCTATCAAAAATCAAAGAATAAACTTGAAGGATACGAGAACATCACTTTGGGCTATTCACCAACATTTTTGGCCTATGGAAATGTATCTTATCAAATTTACAAAAATGTATCAGTATCAGTAATTGGAAGGTATATTGACAAAATGGAAACCCTTTGGAAGACAGAATCTACACCAGAGAATGGAAGCCGAATTGGTAATTCAATTCCTGCCTATTATGTAATGGATGCGAATTTCCGAATGAATAAAATTGCGAATACAGGCTTATTTTTCAATATGAAAGCTACTAACATTTTTGACACTGAAATAAGATACCCAACTACAACATCTAATACCTGGATGGATAAAGGTGCATTAGGTAGAGGTAGAAACTTCCTGATAAGTATTGGTTATAACTTTTAAGCAGAATAATTCAGCAATTTAGAACTGAAAATAAATAAAAGGTTGTACTTCCTCTGATTTGAACTGTATGGTTAATTGAACCAAAACAATAAATATTAAAAGTTTAACAACATAAGGTGAACGAACATAAGCTTGCAAAATGTAATTATTCCATTTTTGTGGAGGAAAATGCATAGCAAAACCAATAATAATTAAAACGAGCCATGTACTACGTGCTTTCGCAAAAGGTACAATAAATGCTAAATTCATATCTGTAAAAACCCGTTCAATCATAATCCAAGCCACATCAAAAGCTTTGGTACGTTCATTAACAATTATTTCTTTTTGTCCTTCATCATCACGTACATCTACAAAAAGTGCTTTTTGTGCATCAACTTCAAATGTTTCACTAATGGTGCTTATAAGGGAGTCATTTTTAAATACATTCATAGAAAGAGTTGCGAAATTATCATTTTTTATAATTTCAGTTTCTACTACATTTTCAATATCAGTAGTTATATTATGGGTAAACACCCGTGTATTTATATCTGCTGCACGGAAAAACACCCAAAGAAAAACAACAAAAACAAAGGTAACTGTCCACGATATAAAATTCACATAATGACGGTCTGGAACTTTTTCTAAAACATTACTCAATGCTTTATGAATTGCCAATCCTACACCGTGCATTGCTCCCCAGAAAACAAACTTCCAGGATGCGCCATGCCAC
>JAOZNO010000070.1:3405-10485 GCA_029933755.1 Bacteroidales bacterium
TCCGATTCCCTCCTAATGGTATATACAAATAATCACGTAACCATGATGATAAAGAAATATGCCACCTACGCCAAAAATCAGTAATATTAAAAGATTTATAGGGGAAATTAAAGTTTATACCCAAATTGAAGCCCATTATTCGTCCTAAACCAATAGCCATATCAGAATACCCGGAAAAATCCATATAAATTTGAAGTGTATAGCCGAAAATAGCCATTAGGTTCTCAAAACCTGAATAGTGCATGGGGTCAGCAAATACCAAATCATTATATTGAGAAATATAATCAGCAATTACAGCCTTTTTAAATAATCCCACCATAATCATCCACAGACCGGCATAAACATCTTCTTTTTTTAGGTTTATTTTATTTTTTAATTGGGGTAAAAACAGGTTTGCCTTAACAATTGGGCCTGCTACCAACTGTGGAAAAAAGGATAAATAAAAAGCGTAATCAAGTATACTTTGGGTTGGTTTTATTTTTTTCCAGTACACATCTAAGACATAACTAATTGACTGAAAAGTATAAAAAGAAATCCCAATGGGTAAGAAAATATCCAGCGGTTGAAAGTTATTGCCAGCAATAGCATCCCAATTTTCAATAAAAAAATTAGTATATTTAAAATAAGCAAGAATTCCCAAACTAACACCCACTGAAAGTGTCAGCCATATTTTTCGCCAAAGAACTTGCTTTGCCCGGGTTATTAAAATAGCAAAACTATAATCTGTAAAGGTTGTAAAAACCAAAATCCACAAATACCAGCCACTTGACTTATAATAAAATAAAAAACTAAAAGCAATCACATAAAGCGTTACTGCAAGCTTCTTTTTATGAATTAGTGTGTAAATAGTAATAAAAAAAGCAAAAAGCACAAAAAACACCCCGCTATTAAAAATCATAGGGTTTTGCGGGTCGTAATTAAATAGCTCTGTTAAATATCTTAATAAGTTCATGAGGAAAAGGCTATTTAAGCGGTTGTAAAATGGTCAGGTTGGCACTTTTCTTTGTTCTTTCCAATGGTTTTTTCATTACAATAGGATAACGACTGTCATTCATAACCCATACAGCAACAGAATCCATCCATAAAGCGGCAGAAGATTTTGTTGGATGTGCACCGTCTCTTGTACGTTTAAAGTTTAGGTTTTTTGAGGGAAAATATCGATCCTTACCCACATTCCTTTTAATCATAGTATTAATTCCGGTATCATCTTTCCAGTTTGGCGGTCCCACCCAAACAAATTTCACAGTATCTAAAGTGTTTATAATATTTTTCACATATTTTGTTCGCTTTTTTATAATATCACGTATAAAAAGTTCATTTGCACCAAGCACTAAAAACACATAAGTTGGTTTATATTTTTTTATAAAATAGTTTAATGTATCGTAGCTACCATACCATTTTGTTTGTGAGCTATACCAAATTACGGTTTTAAGCTCGTGTTTATTAAAGTATGTATAATCCTTCATTCGCAACATTAGATATTCAATCATAGAATCGCCAATCAATAGAATTCTTTGTGATGTAGTATCCAGCTCATTCTTTTTTCTAATGGTATCTAATCTTTGGAAGCTTTTCCCAACATTATTTTCAGGAATTCCCAGAACGAAGTTTTTTATATTCGTTTTTTTTATTTCAACACCTGCAAATTTCAGTTCGTAATCTGAAAATGAATAAATAGCTAATAATCCAAAAGTTATGACTAGTAAACCTATTAATTGTATAATTCCCCGCATTAGTTATTTTCCTGTTTTTTTGATTGCATAAACAACCATTTTAATAATTCAGTTTCTTCATAAGCCGGAATCCAACTTCCATGCCCTACTCCCTTATACTCAGTATAAGTTGGACTTCCTCCTACCTTTTTTATGGCATTAACCATATTTCTGCTACGTTCCACCTTCACAACTTTATCATCAGCACCATGGAAAGCCCAAATTGGTATATTTTTTATTAATTCTGCCGTAGATTCATCACCACCACCGCAAATTGGCACAGCTGCGGCAAAGGTATCAGGATATCTGGCAATAGCATCCCAGGTACCAAAACCACCCATGGAAAGCCCGGTAATATATATTCGGTTTATATCTATTGGGTATTTTTTCACTAAAGAATCAATTAAATCCATGGTCAACTGCATAGATTCTGAAGGATTTACAGGCATTATATGCTTTTCCTTATCCCACTTTACATCTACCCATCGCTCACCTTTAGGGCATTGTGGTGCAATTACAAAAGCAGGGTATTTTTTCCGACTTGCCTGATTCTGAAACAAATCCTTAATATGCATAATCTGAATTTCATTATCACTGCCTCGCTCACCTGAACCATGAAGAAAAACCACCAAAGGATGTTTTTCAAACTTACTCTCTTCAGATAAAAAACTATTTGGATACAAGATATTGTACAGCAAGCTGTCATTATCAGAAGAGTGAAATACTTTTTTTTGAAAAGCTTCCTGGGCTGAACTATTTTGTATCAGCATAAAAAATAAAATAGTAAAAAAAAATGCAGACTTAATTACACTCATTTTAATCTTTAATTCCATAATAAAAATTTAAGCTTGGCAAAAGTAGTAAAATTTTATATTGTAAGGGCACACTCAAATAATTTGTTTCGTGAAAGAAACTATTTGAATATGCCTAAAAACAAAAAAAGAGCTTGTTCTCTAAGAACAAGCTCTTCAAATTTTTTATTATTTGTCACCCTCTTTGAGGGTTTTATCCAGCCGCAACATCATCACCAAATTCATCTTCAGCACGTTCTTCTAATAAAGTACCTGTTGTAATATATTCAGTCTTCTTACGATCAGTAGATGTCATATGATGCATAACTTTTGAGCCGAAATAGAATGCCAGCATCATTTGAAAAGCCACCATAAGCTCATGTATTTCCTCTTCAAAACCAGTTATACGCACATTAACCAATTCTAAAATAACAACAACAAACAATAGTGTTAAAGTCAGTGTACCCCTAAATATTCCACGTGGCATATCGAATGTTTCACCTTCATATGGATTTGGATTTTCTATTGACCAATTGCCAAAAGTATATTTCTTCATTAGCAGAATAAAAAATGCCAAAACAACAATCAACCAAATGCTAATTGGTAAATATACCTGCCATAAATATAAATCAGGATTCTCGGCAAAAAACTCTACAGTACTCATGTGACTATTCATATGCTTTTATTTAATTACTTTTAAATTGTCATTCTTTAGTTTATCAAAATGCCTACAATAAATGCTGCAACAACACCTGCAAGCGAAATTCTCGTAAAATTCTTTTGTCTTTTATTTTTCTGTATCAGGATATCAACATCTTGCGAGCATACATCCCATTTATCTTTATAAAAATTACGATCAGCCTTTAAGTCTAAAACCAAACTATCTTTAACCAAATCTTTTGATTCAAGCAAAGACACCTTTTTATGCAATTCTGCATTAATTTCCTCTTCAATTTTCAACTTTTTTGCAGCAATAATAGCTTTTCTTAACTGACGATCATTCAACAGCCAGATTGTATCATTTTTTGGTTGAACCAACTTTTGTTCCCCTGGCATGACTACAATTGGATACTTCTGAGCCAAAACAGGTTGAACCAATGATAAGAAAACAGCAGTAATAATTATATAAATAAGTTTATCCATCATTAATCTCCAAATAAATCATGAACTTCATGTCTTGTTTCATCAATAGTCATATTGTTCACTTCTTTTGCAACATTTTTCTTTTTCAATTCAAGAACATCCATTTTAGCCTCGATCAATTCCAACTCTTTATCTAGTTCTGCAATTCTTTTTTCCCGGGCACCAATACGCTCGTCAAGTTCAACTCTATGCTTAATTGTTTCACTCCTCATATCATCATACTTCACCTCAAAATCCTTCATATGCTTATTACCGAACATGAAATTCTTTAAAGCCATATATGGTCCGGCAATTGCAGCAAGAATCATAGCCATACTACTCCCTTGCATATTATCAAATACGCCTTGATCATATAATACCCCAACTACAATCAACAAGCCAACTACAATCAAACCTGTTACTATCCATTTATTCATTTTAAGCTCACCTTTTTAAGTATTTCCACATCTATCATATTAAAACAATAAAGCACCTCACAACCTAAATTACACAAGATTATCTTTTATGCATTATCTACATACTTTCCAAAAACCCAACCTTCAATCTCTGTTGACACCTTATACCAACCATTTGATTGATCAAGAATCTTCACTTTCGTTCCTTTCTTCAAAGGTCGGGCAACCCTTTTACCCTCAGTATTAGGCGTTTGCCTTATATTCAAGGTATTCGCAGAAATCCTTCCATTTTCAGGTAATTCAGCACCCTGATCAATATATCGATCGTTTTTTAATAGTTTGTCTCGAAGTCGATCTAATGGGAAAGCTGGTCCAGGATCAGTTTTTCTTTTTGGTGCAATTTCTTCATGCCCAAGAATAAGTTTCATACTGTATTCATCAATAAGTAATCGACAAATTTCCATAACAGTCTGAATTTGCTCCTCGGTATATGTATGCCAAAACTTTGGCTTTGTATGATTTCTATGTGTAGCCTCAATAACATCACTTGGATTAAAAGCGCTACCAAACCATGAACGATAAACATTACCACTTTTTGTTAAATGACCTGAATTAACAATTTCAATTCCAAGTGAATATTTGTTTATTCCCGTTCGGTTTCCATAAGAACTTTTGCCAGCATGCCATGCAATTAAGTTAAATGGAACTAACTGAGTAACAGATCCATCTCTATCAATTACCAAATGTGCAGATGCTTTTACCCTGGGATTTGTTAAAGTATTTATTGCAGGTTTTGCTGGGCCTGCCGTGTAATGCAAAACGATTGTATCAGGCATGCCCGATGCATATTTACCACTATGATTAGGTGATTTAATAAATTTTTTAATATTATCTCCGTGAATAAAATAATCTTTTATTTCCATTTGTTCTTATATTATATTTATACAGGTTAAAAGTAATACTTTTTTTTTTCAAAATAAAATATATATACAGTAATGTTCATTATACTTTTTGTACATCAACAAATAATTAATGATAAACTGACTTGAATTTCCCAATTTGCAAACAATATACTTTAACTAAAGTTCACTAAAATACTGAATATCCTAACTTTATATTTTTTGCATATCATGGTTATTCCAATTCTCAACTGCCTGTATTTGCGTTAAAACCTCTGAGTAAATCAGAACCGATCAATTCAAAAAACACGACATTTGGTGGACCTTCATAACCCCAACGCTCCATTTGGCAAATCACTACAATACGCCCGCTGTTCGGACTAAGCATATAGCCTGGCACAAAAGCACCTACCAACATTGAAAAGTCATTTTCCTTATGATTATATATTTCTTTTAACCCTATCTCTGGGGATTCAATAGAAATTTTCAGTTCTTTTATTACATCAAAGCCAAAATCTGGTTCTGTCTTCGTTTTTGTATCAAGTACAATTTGGTACTCATTCCCCTTAAATGAAGTTTTGCCTTTTTCAATCTTAAAATCGTCCTGTTGAACAAGTTCAT
Organism: Bacteroidales bacterium; assembly: GCA_029933755.1. Taxonomy (GTDB): domain Bacteria; phylum Bacteroidota; class Bacteroidia; order Bacteroidales; family NBLH01; genus NBLH01. Next base: position 8,967 of record JAOZNO010000070.1, read on the forward strand.
ATTTATTTAGCGATTCTTTAAAATGCTCATAATTCTCTTTCCATGTTGTTTCCAGATCACCTTCCTCTGTCTCATCAATTTTCCATGACCATATAGTTTTATTATTTACCATATCAAAAACAATAAGTTCAAAAAGGTAAAACCCACTACCTTCATCTGCAGGCTCAACAATATAAGCAAATTTACCATCTTTTGACCAGCCAATTGGGTATAATTTATCAATTAAAAAATCATCAGATTTATCATTATATACTAACTCAGCAGGAATCTTATAATCACCCGCTTCATATCCCCCGTCTCCTGAGTTATTAATAACATCCTGATCAATTATTTCAACCAGAGTATCGTCTACACCATCTTCATCGTTATCATTAAACCACGAACAGGAAAAATTAAAAGTAGCTAGTACTACTAGTAAAATAATCAATATTGGGTAAATCTTAATTTTGTTCATACTATACCATTTAGCTTATTAATCTATAAAACATTTCAAATATAACAACTTGCAATAAAAAATTATACTATTCCACTTCAACAGAGCCAAAGATATGAATAAATTCATTTATACTTTACATTTTGTTCGTTTTTTTTTGCTTATTGCTGAAATATTGAACATAAAATGAAAATATTCTGACAATTATTTTATAATGATTAAAATAGATTTATTTTTGTATTAATCTGAATAATTCATGAATTAATCAGAAAACCTAAATTATTATCCTATGAACTTTGAAAACATACTTACTGAATCAGAAAATGGAATTTTCATCATAACGATTAACAGACCTAAACAATTAAACGCCTTAACAAAAAGCACGATAAAAGAGGTTGGTGCTGCGGTAAAAATTGCCAATGGTGACGAAAACATAAGAGGTATTATCATTACCGGAAGTGGTGAAAAGGCATTTATTGCTGGTGCTGATATTAAAGAGTTTGCAAATTTCAGTGTAGAGCAAGGTAAAGAGTTATCTGCTCATGGTCATGATGTATTTAATAGTGTTGAAAACAGCCATAAACCAGTTATTGCAGCTGTAAATGGGTTTGCTCTTGGTGGTGGTTGTGAGTTAGCGATGGCTTGTCATATTCGAATAGCCTCAGATAATGCAAAATTTGGACAACCGGAAGTAAGTCTTGGAGTTATCCCCGGTTACGGTGGAACACAAAGAATGGCACAATTAATTGGTAAAAGCAAAGCTTTTGAACTTTTAATGACCGGCGATATGATTGACGCTAATGAAGCTGAAAGACTGGGCTTGGCAAACCATGTAGTAGAGCAAGCTAATCTAATGGAGTTCACAAAAAAATTACTGACAAAAATTATTAAGAAATCACCATACGCTATCGGAAAAGTAATAAGCTGTATTAATGACAGTTATAGCAACGACAAAAATGGTTTTGACACAGAAATAAATGAATTTGGCAATTGTTTTGGATCAGCAGATTTTAAAGAAGGCACAAGCGCTTTTTTGGAAAAAAGAAAAGCAATTTTCACAGGCAAATAATACAAAATAGTGTTCGT
>JAOZNO010000071.1 GCA_029933755.1 Bacteroidales bacterium
ATAAAAAATGATTTTCTTCAAATAAGTGTGAAAAAAACTGGTGCTGAACTTTGTAGCCTAAAATCATTAAAAAGCGATATAGAGTATCTATGGGATGCAAATCAGGATGTGTGGGCATCACATGCACCAAACTTGTTTCCAATAATAGGGTGTTTGAAAGACAATGGTTTTTTATACCAGGGTAAAGAATACAATTGTCCAAAACATGGATTTATCAGGAATAATAAAGACATTTTTTTAATTGAACAAACAAGTAGCACCCTTACTTTTGGATTAAAGTACAATGACGAATACTTAAAAATATATCCTTTCAAATTTGAATATCGTATTAAATACATTTTAAAAGACAATAATTTATTAGTCGAACATAAAATATTTAATCACGGTGATGAAATAATGTTATTTTCATTGGGTGGCCATCCCGGTTTTAAATGTCCTATTCATGAAAATGAAAACTATAATGATTATTATCTTGAATTTGAAAAAAAAGAGACTGCTCAAACATGGAGCGTACAAAAGGATGGACTTATAGGCAAAGAGCTTAAGTCTGTTTTCGACAAACCAAATATCATTAATTTACATAAACACCTATTTGATGAGGATGCATTGATTTTTAAAAACCTGAATTCGTCCAGAATAAGTCTAAAAAGTAAAAAATCAAATCAAATTCTTATCATGGATTTTAAGGATTTTCCATATTTGGGTATCTGGGCTAAACCAAATGCAAAATATGTTTGTATTGAACCCTGGATTGGAATTGCAGACAGTTTTGATACTGATCAAAATTTCGAAAACAAAGAAGCTCTAATAAAGCTTGAATCAAAAAAGAGTTTTAATGCAACTTATTCTATTGCTATTGAAGAAAGTTCTAATTAGTGCGTGTCTCGTAAAGTTGAGAATATTCATTTAAGTAAGGTTTCTTGTTAATTTGTTAGAGAGTACGCAGTTCTCAGTAGGCAGAAAAGATGCTGTACTACAAGAAGTTGCCGACTGAATACTGAGAACTGCAGACTTTTAACAAAATGTAAAAAAATAAATTATTACAAAATAATTGACATTATAGACAAAGTATCTAATTAGAAAATGTATATCATGAAAATTGACAAGGTACTTTCATTAATAATGCTAATGCTGATATTAGCCTGGTCTCAAGATTCTTATGGGCAAGCAGAATATGACATTTCAAAAGAAAGAGTGATATATACTGTAGGATATACGCATTTAGATTCACAATACGAGTGGGATTACAAAACCACAGTGAGCGAATATCTAAAAAACACCATGGAAGAAAACTTCCGATTGTTTGAAAAGTATCCTGATTATGTTTTCAATTTTACAGGTTCGCGCCGTTACCGTTTAATGGCGGAATATTATCCTGAGCTTTTTAAAACGCTAAGAGAACATATTGCTAAAGAACGTTGGTTTGTATCCGGATCCAGTGTTGATGAAGGTGAAGTAAATGTTTCCTCATCTGAATCCGTTATCCGGCAGGTTCTGTATGGGAATAATTATTTTCGCAAAGAATTTGAAAAAGAAAGTGTAGATTATATGTTGCCCGATTGCTTCGGATTTGTAGCTAGCCTTCCATCGGTATTGCATCATACAGGTCTTATTGGTTTTTCAACTCAAAAATTAACAGCAAGTAGTGGTGTCCCTGCGGCATTACCTTTACCTTTTAATATTGGTGTTTGGAATGGTCCGGATGGTAAAGGATTGATTTCAGTTTTGGATGCAACGGATTATGATGGTGATATTTTGCCTCGTTTAGATATTGATTCTAAATGGGTGAATCGTTTGGCTAAGGATGAAGAAAAGTATGGAATTCTATTTGGATACCGATATTATGGCGCAGGCGATATGGGTGGCGGACTTCGTGAAAGGGATTTAGTAAATCTTGAAGGAAGTATGAATAGACCTGATAGCAAACTAAAGGTTATATTAACGTCCTCTGACCAAATGTTTAAGGATATAACACCCGAAATTGAAAAAAAATTACCCGTTTTTTCAGGTGACCTTTTTTTGATTGAACACAGTGCCGGTTCACAAACCTCTCAAACATTCATGAAGAGATTGAATCGCAAAAATGAAGAGCTTGCCCAAATTTCAGAGGGAATGGCATTAATGGCAAATTATTTAACAGATGCAAGATATCCTATTGAAAAACTAAATAACGCCTGGGAGTTGGTTCTTGGAAGCCAAATGCATGATATATTGCCCGGTACTTCAATACCAAGTGCTTATAATCTCTCTTGGAATGATGAATTTATTGCACAAAATGGATTTTCAAACGTTTTTAAAAGTGCAGCTGGTGATGTTTCATCACAACTAAATACAAAAACAAAAGGCAGAGCAGTTACCATTTATAACCCGGTAGCAGTTTTCAGGGAAGATATTTGTACTGTTGAATTGGAATATACTACTGTTCCAGCTTATATTAAAGTTTATAACACAAAAGGAAAGGAAGTCCCATCTCAAATAATTTCCAGAAAAGATCATAAAATAAAAATTATTTTTGTTGCCGAAATTCCATCAATGGGTGTTGTCGTTTATGATGTGCGGAAATCATCCACTCCATCAATATTAAGAACAAAATCTTTATCTATTGAAGGAAATGCAATGGAGAATGAGTATTATAAAGTATATTTTAATGATAAAGGAGACATTTCAAGCATTCTTGATAAAAAAATGAATCAGGAAATACTTTCAAAGCCAGCTCGTTTAGAGTTTTTGAAAGAGAGCCCAAAAAGAGAACCATCCTGGAATATGTATTGGTATGATCGAAAAAACCCGGCATTTGCCTATATGAACGAGGATGTTTCCATTAAAATGATTGAATCCGGCCCTGTTCGTGTTGCTTTTGAAGTTTCCCGTAAAGGGCAGAACTCCAGCATAACACAAATTGTTAGCCTTTCAGTAGGAGAAGCAGGTAAAAGACTTGAACTGGCAAACAAAATCGATTGGCAATCAACAGGGGTAAGCTTAAAAGCATCTTTCCCTTTTACTGCTGAAAATGATAATGCAACTTACAATATGGGAGTTGGAACAGTTCAGCGTAATACAAACCATGAAAAGAAATTTGAAGTCCCATCTAAAAAATGGCTTGATCTTACTGATAAATCAGGAGAATTTGGAGTTTCTATACTAGAAGATTGTAGATATGGTTCAGATAAACCGGACAACAACACATTGCGTTTGACTTTACAATATACACCATCAGCTGATCGCTGCCCAAGCTGGCTTTATCAGGCAACTCAGGACTGGGGAATCCATGATGTAAAATACGCATTATACAGCCATTCAGGTGACTGGTCAGAAAGCGAAACACAATGGCAAGCTGAATTTTTAAATAAACCATTAATCGCTTTTGAATCTCCTAAGCATTCAGGTAAATTAGGAAAAAAATTCTCTTTTATAAGCATTAGCAGGCCAGAAGTTGGCGTAATGGCTTTAAAAAAAGCAGAAAAAAGTGATTACTATATTGTGAGGATAAATGAACTTTCAGGAAAGGATATAAACGAAGTTAGTATGAAATTCCCTGGTAACATTATTGATGCATATGAGATCAATGGTCAGGAACAAAAAATAGGAGCAGCAAAAATTTCCGGGAATAACCTTAATTTTGATATATCGCACTATACTATTCGTAGTTTTGCAGTAAAGTTAGCATCTAAAAAACAACTTGAATTTAAACAAGCGACAGTTAATCTTCCTTATGATGAAGATGTTATGAGTTTTGATGATTACCGTATGGATGGAGATTTTACGAGTAGACGTGTTGACCCAATTTACCATTGGAGCGTTGAAACCTATCCTGCAGAAATGATACCAAAGGAATTGATTAGTGACGGCATAAGATTTAAAATGGGAAGCACGGATAACTTTACAAACAATGCAGTTAATTGTAAAGGACAAGATTTAAATTTACCTTCAGGTGACTATAATAAGCTTTATATCCTTGCGGCTGCAACAGAAGATACAAAAGGAGATTTTGTAGTAAATGGGAAAACTACAAATTTAAATATTGCTAAGTGGCATGGCTATATTGGTTCACACTATGACAGGATATTTGACAAAGACGAATATACTGTCCTTGAAATAAAAGCACCGTATTTAAAGCAAGATAACATAGCCTGGTTTGCATCGCATCATCATTTTGGCTATCCTTCTGCTAATGTTCCTTATGAGTATTCCTATATTTTTAAGTATGAAATAAATCTGGAACAAAAAGCTGATAAAATCATTTTACCTAACAACTCCAAAATTAAAATATTAGCAATAACTCTTGCAAAGAATAATGGAGATAATATTCAATTATTGCAGCCTTTGTATGATGATTTCAAAGAAAATAAACCTTACGAGTTGAGAAATAGTAAATAAGAAAAAAATAGTGGTATTACTGCAAACTTTGTGGGTAATTCTTAAAAAATAATTAAACTTAAACAGATGAATAAAAAACATCTAATCCTTAGTACTATAGTTGCAGCACTTGGAGGATTACTTTTTGGATTTGATACAGCAGTTATTTCAGGCACCACAGGATGGCTTGAAAAAAGCTTTAACTTATCTTCCTTTTGGCTTGGTTTTACGGTAGCGAGCGCTCTTATAGGAACTATTATCGGTGCTATTACTATAAGTAAACCTGCAGATAAATACGGTAGACGAAACACTCTTATTATTATAGCTGTCATATACTTAATCTCTGCACTTGGTAGTGCATTTGCATGGGATTGGTATTCATTTCTGTTTTTCAGATTTGTTGGAGGTTTAGCGGTTGGAGCTGCATCAGTTGTATCACCGCTATATATAGCAGAAATATCCCCTGCAAAATATCGTGGTCGCCTTGTAGCAATTACTCAATTTAATATTGTACTGGGAATGCTTTTAGCATTTTTCTCAAATTATATTATTACCGGATTAAATCTGGGCGATGTAGAATGGCGATGGATGTTTGGGGTTGAAGCAATACCGGCATTATTGTTTTTCGTTCTATTGTTCAGAAATCCATGTAGTCCACGATGGTTAATTGCAAAGAACCGAATAGATGAGGCAAAACTTGTATTAGAAAAATTTGGGACTGATAATGGTAGTGTTTCTAAAGAAATAGAAGAAATTAAAGCCTCTCTTGCTTCGGAACAAGGTGGTGAAAGTGAAACTCTACTCAGCAAAAAATATTTAAAGCCAATTTTATTGGCCGTAGCTATAGCAATGTTTAACCAACTTTCCGGTGTAAATGCAATCTGGTATTATGCGCCTCATATATTTAAGATGGCAGGTGCAGGAGCTGAATCCGCCATGTTGCAAACCGTTTTATTGGGTGGGATAAATATAGTTCTTACGATGTTAGCCTTAGCCGTTATTGATAAATTTGGACGTAAAAAATTAATGATTATTGGTTCTGTTGGATATTTAGTAAGTCTTAGTACCGTAGCATGGGCATTTTACACTTATGGAACTGATTTTACAGATATTGGTAGTACCGTAGTTTTAAGTGGCCTCTTGATATTTGTTGCATCCCATGCCTTTGGACAGGGAGCTGTAATATGGGTGTTCTTAAGTGAAATATTTCCTAATAAAGTTCGTGCAAAAGGTCAGGCTCTGGGTACTTTTACCCACTGGTTTATGGCAGCAATTATATCATGGACATTCCCAATGATTGCTGAAATATCTGGCGGACATACATTTGCTTTCTATGCGGTGTGTATGGTTGCTCAACTCTTTTGGGTAATTTATATTATGCCTGAAACCAAAGGTGTTTCTCTGGAGCAAATTCAAAAGAAATTGGGAATTAAATGATATTGAAATTAGATATAATAGCATTGCTAACAAAACCTATTGATACGCATAGCTAAACAAAATTAATGTTGAAAAACAGAATCAATCCAGGAACAAATCCTAATAAATTGGGTTGGAGAATAATAAATATTCTCTTTTCTATTGTCATCTCAGTTTTCATTCTTTTTTATGTTTCTATTCGGTCATATTGGCCTGATTTGAATGGAATGCTCAAAGTTGAAACTGGCTTATCATGGAACTGGGCAGGAATACTATTTATATCTGTATTGGTTATTTTGGTATATTCATCTATTTTAACCTACAGATTATTTTTCCTCAAAAGAAATCAATTTTGGCTGAATAAAATACTTACTCTTTTATTTACAACAATCTTTAGTTTCTGGCTAATTATTCTTTCTTTATCAGATCAGTTAGAGTTAATTCTATTTATAACTACAATTGATTTTTATAGTCCCGTTTTATATAGCTTTCTTATTATTGCTTTGGGTTTGTTACTCCCTCGGTTCATTAAATTATTCAAAAGCTACAGGAAAAATACTTATTCTCAAAAACCAAGAATAGTAACACTAAGCATGTTGCTATTGTATGTTGCCACATGGTTCACGCCCCTAATCTTCGTTCCAACAACGGTACAAGATATTATTCCTCCAAAACCTATAATACTAGCACATAGAGGTCTAACTTCATTAGCTCCGGAAAATACTTTAGTTGCAGGAAAACTTGCTGCAAAAACAGGAGCTGATGGATGGGAAGTTGACATAAGAATGAGTGCGGATGGTAAATTATTTTTGATGCATGATGGAAATTTCATACGCACAACAAATATTGCTAATATTTTTCCAACTCGTAAAAATGATGATATTTCAACATTCACTCTTGCTGAAATTAGACAGCTGGATGCCGGATCATGGTTTATTGATGATGACCCTTATCAAATATTTGGTTTTGGAAAATTGAATCCCTTGGACTATAATAAATATCGTGGTTTAAAAATCCCCACGCTTGAAGAAGTAATTAATCTTACGAAAGAACGTGATCTTATATTGGATTTAGACTTAAAATCTGTATCAAGCAATCATCCCTATTTCAACAACTACGACAGTATATTGTTTGCCCAGTTATTGTCTTCAGGTTTAGTCCCTAAAAGGATTTTATTGAGAAACAACAATGAAAAGGCAATAAATATGACCCGATTAATTAGACATATAGGAGAAGGAGCTATTCAGGAAAGCATTGTACTGGATATAACAGCATATTTAACAAATGAGCAATATATTAACCTTCATAATGATAATATTATAATAATGGCTGGTGTAGTTAATTCACCTGAAAGGTTTTCTCAACTTTGGTGTTTGGATATGGAATATGTTTTGACAGATACTCCTCATCTGTTTACAGAAATGCCTAAACCAAATTTCCATTTTACTTGGAATCAATATTTAATGTCCTGGATAACAATTTGTCTAATCAGTTTAAGTATAGGTATATTCTTTATTAAAACATTAAAAAATAATTCGATATCTTCAACAAAACAACATTCAAAAAGAGTAAATTAACTAATACCAGATATATAAATAATATATGCTATTCTAACCTGAATAATTCATGAATTAAGCAGGCTAAATTATAGCCACAGCCACTTGGACAAAAAATACTATTTTGTAGGTTTTGGGTTTTTCAATATTATACTTAGGTTAAATTATCACGTATTTAAATCAATAAGTATGAAATAACTCATTTCTAAATAAACTATTTTTGAAACAATAAATAATTTATTAAATTTTGCTTCACAATACAAAAAGAGTATATGAAAGATTATTCGGTCTATCTTTTTGACATGGATGGAACATTGGTTGATACTGAGCCATTAAAAGCTAAAGCTTTATCAAAAACTTGTGGCATTTTTGGTAATAAAGTTAATCCAGATATATATAAAGTGGTGATGGGTGAAAGTTGGTCAAATGTAAGCTCTTATTTTTTTAAAACTGCCCAAATAGAACCAAACGTAGATGAGTTTAATGCAAAATTCAGAAAAATCTATCAGGAATTACTCCGTAATCAATTGAGTTTAAACTCAAATGCAAAAGAACTATTAGTGAGACTTAGAGAATTAGGGAAAAAAGTAGGACTTGTTAGTTCTGCCTTTAAATGGATGGTTAATCAAGTGCTTACACAAGTTAAATTAGTTGATTTTTTTGATGTGTTAATAACTCAAGAAGATGTCATTGAGCACAAGCCTAATCCGGAAGCATATTTATTAGCACTAAAACGGCTTTCCGTATGCAGTTCAGAAGTGTTAATTTTTGAAGACTCAAACGCAGGCTTGACAGCAGCAAATAAAGCAAATTGCGATGCAGTTGCGTTTAAACATGAGTTTAATACGAATAATGATTTAAGTTTGGCTATTAAAGTAATTTCGGATTTTAATGAGATTCGTGTATAAGAAGATTCATTATTTTATAGAATACAGAACACACATTTGAATTTAAATATCTACAAATGAAACGGATAAAAGCAATCCTTAATTTAACAAAACTCAGTTTAGTAATTTTTCTTACAGCTTATATTTTTTCAGGACAAATTATTGCTCAGGAATATTTAAACAATTTTCCGAAACCAAAAAATGGGAATACTTATGTTATTGCACATCGGGGTGTACATAATAACATTCCTGAAAATACACTTGCTGCCTATCAAAAAGCAATTGATTTAGGCTGTGATTTTGTTGAGATTGACATTCGTAAAACAAAAGATGGCAAATTTGTTAGTGTACATAATTCTACAGTAGATGCTTATGTTGAAGGTATTAAGGGAAAAGTAAGCAGTTTCACTTTGACTGAGTTAAAGCAAATGAATATTGGTAAACGAATAAGTCCAGAATGGGAAAATGAAAGGATTCCAACATTTGAAGAAATACTGCAATTATGCAAGGGGCAAATTGGAATCTATCTTGATTTGAAAGAACATCTCGCAGATGAATTAATACCTATTATTAAGCGTTATGAGATGGAACAGGATATTGTTTGGTATATCCCGGCTTTCTATATGAAAGAAATAAAAAAGGTAAAAAAGAATTGTTACAAATGTATTGTAATGCCCGATCCCGGAAAAGAAAAGAATATTTCCAGGCTTGTTAAAAAAGTACAGCCTTTTGTTATAGCTACCGATATGAGTAATTTAAACGAAAGTTATGTTAAAACAGCACATGAAAATAATTCTAAAGTTTTTACTGATGATGAGGCTGGAAATATAGAAGAATGGAAAAAGATCATAAAATGGGGAACTGATGGAATACAAACAGATCAGCCTGAAAGATTAATCAAATTTTTAAAGAAACAAAATTTATTAAAATATAAAAATTAAAAACAAATGAAAAACTACTTATCAAAATTCAATTTTATTATTGCATTATTAGTTTTAGTTTCTTTCGGTTCATGTAAAGAAAATCAAACAAACGAAATAGCTTCAATTGAAAACGTAGAAGGGATTCCGGTTGTAACAGTTAGAGGCACACCTTATGAAATGGGTTTTCAATTGGGTACAGCACTAAAATCAGATATACAGGAATGTTTACCTGGGTTTTTAAGTTTTGCCCAAGAACAGGATGCCGAACGATATAGCAATAAACGTCTTGATGAAGCATGGGCTAAAATGCTACCTTATATCGACATCCGATTTATTGAAGAAATGGATGGACTCGCAGAAGGTTCAGGTATCGATTTAGATATTCTTAGAAGGGCACACATGGTTCCGGTAATTTCTGATTATGCATGTAGCGGTGTAGCAGTTTGGGGTGATGCCACAATAAGTGGTGATTTATTTCATATCAGAAATCTTGATTATATAAAAGAAGCTCATTTACAGGATTATCCGGCAATTGTAATTTATATTCCTAACAATGGGACTCCGCACATAAATGTAACATTTGCAGGCTATATCGCATCGCACTCCGGTATGAATGCCAATGGAATAGTATTAGGCGAGAAAGGAGAATCACCAAACTCGGATACTCCTTTTAACTATGATGGAATTCATTTTTCCCTTCTTTTTAGGGAGCTTTTATATGAAACAAATAATCTTGATGAAACGGTTGATAGAATTCAAAAGGCAAAATTGATAAAAAGATACTATCTCTTTGCAAGTGATGGAAAAAAAGAAAGCATTGGAGCTGCTAAATTTCTTGTATCTTCACCAGATGAAATAAAAATAAGAACATGGAAAGAAAATGATCCTACGGATACGCTAATTCCTTCATGTCTGCCAAATACAATTTACTACACAATAGATAATAAAAATGCATACTCGCATTTAACAAATAATGCAGGTAAATACAATGCTGAAAAAATGATTGAACTATCAAAACTTGTTGCGAATAAGGGAGGAAACCTACTCAATGTAGTTTACAACCCTAGTGAATTAGAAATATGGGTAGCCTATGCAAAGGGAAGTGAAGATGCATTCGAACAAGATTATATTAATATCAAAATGAAAGAATTTATATCAAAATAAAACAAACAGATGGTATTCAAACAAATTGACCTGAAAAATTAATTGAAAGATTAAATAAAAAAATAAAAAAAAAGCATGAATGATTTTAATTGGTTAGACATCCTTGTAATAGTTCTTTATTTTGTGATAATCATTGGATATGGCTTATGGCTTTCCAGAAAGATAA